>DASRND010000012.1 GCA_035647615.1 Bacteroidales bacterium
TAAAAATAGGTACCATCATAAGCTAAATCCCTGATAGCGCCACCTCCTGCAAGTGAAAACGATGAAAGGTAGTTGCCGTCCATATCAAATTTATCAAACAGTCCGGCAGCATTATTCCAGTAAGTCATATAAAAGTTGATGCCATCGGTAGTAATACCCTGACTCGATGGTGCCTGACCACTGAATGTGAAAAGAACATCCCATTGCTCGTCCGTACCGTTCGAATATGTACGTGCTTCCATTGGCGATTGCTCAGCCTCCGGATTCATACTTGGAAATGAAGTCGGGTTTAGCACCTGCTCCATTTTAAACTGCTCCAAGGCAGAACGGTCTTTGTTGGCCAGTCCCGTCGAAGTAGTTTGCGCAAAAAGGGCTGTCGATGTCATAAAGAGCACCAGCAACCACAAACTTGTAATTTGCTTCATAAGAAATTGTTTTTAGTTAGTAATAAATCAATTCATAAAATTATTTGTATTCGTGAACCAATATTCATTACGATATCAAAAAAAAATCACCGCTAGTTGCATGACAAAATCTGGTAGCTGGTACTTGAGGTCTCTTTATGTTACTTCGTGTGTAGTTTAGAAATTAGTAGAATGAGTTAGTTTGACGATTTCTTAGTACTATTTGTTTAGGTTTTATTAGCTGTGTTTCGCTTTTCAGTTTTAACTTGCAAATATAAAATAATCTTTAATGATTTTATTGAAATTCTTTATTTTATTGAGCAGCAAAGTTAAAAAATTAACTGTAGGATATCCAAAAAAAAGAATTATTTGTTAATGACTTCTGACTTATTAACACAATGCCACTGTTTTCAACACCTCGCACGTTGGCGCTATGACCTTTAAAGCAGCTCATTTTCTTTACAACACCCGTCGGGGCGGCTGGGCACTATTGATTTTACTGATGCTCACATGGGGCAGTTCTTTAGTTCTCATGAAGCGGAGGCTATAAGTTTATGCCAGCACTCAGGTAGGAGCCATCAGGATATTCAAAGGATTTCTGGTACTGCTGTCCAAGTAGCGTAAGCGCGTAAATGGATGTAACAGTAGAACATCCCGTCGATCAAGCTATTTACTTTGTGAATTTCCTTCCCAAAAACAAAAAAAAGGGAACCCCTGCGGATTCCCTTTTCTGATTCCTCTTCAATTAAGGATTATTGGATGACCACCTTATGTATTGAGCGGCCATCAGTAGTCTCGATCTGCAACATGTAAAGACCTTTTGCGAATTTTTCGGTATTGATGCGCAGCTCCGTCCCCTTAACTTCCCGGCTGAAATTTACTTGCCCGGAGTAGTTGGTTAAAATTACCGACCGTAATTCGTCTTCAGATTGGATGATGATGTGATCGTTAGCCGGATTTGGATAAACCTGCAGTGTGCCTGAGGCACCAGAAGGATCGCTGATATGGGTGTCAATGATTACTTCTATCTCATTACTTGGAGCTGACAGGCCAGCAGCATATTGAGCTTTCACATGGTAATAGTACAGATGGCCATAAATAACATTTTGATCAAGGTAGGTAAGTGTGTTCGCATTGGTGCTACCAATCAGATTAAAGCTGCCTTGGTTCCCATTTTTGCGGAAAACTTTGTAACCTTCAACCTGCATTCCAGTCTCTATGTAACCTTTAATAGCCCAATTGAATGTAAGCGAGGGATCCAACTGAGAAAGGGTAGTCCAGGCACCATTCCAGGAAATCATGTTACCAAAGCCTTCATCTTGAGGGCCGGCATCGCAGCCAGCCGGGAAACCTCCCGTGGTGTTGCAGTTGAAACCAATCCACAAATCTTTAGAAAAATCAATATGATAAGCCTCATCCAGCTCTACAGTGTTCCAAGCACCTGGTGTGATATCAAAAACTTCCTGCGAATACTTAAGCGTTGGATTGGTGCTTCCCTGCCATATCTTGACGGTGTAGGTGCAAATATCGCCGGGTTCACCAGGGACAAAGTCAACCTTTGTTACCCTGCCCCCTTCAAAATCTTCGAGCATTTCAGGCGTCCAGCGGGCTGCCACGTCGAAATTGGTTGAGGCACTGATAGCGTTAGTGATGTTTTCACCGGAATAGGTAATCCATTCAGGAATAAAAACACCTGTAGGGACATCCCAAGTAAGGTTGACATCAAGGAAGTTTATTATCTCAGCCTCTAGATTATTTGGCGGTGGTAAAGGTGATCCAACCAGCAGAGTAACCGGAACAGTAACCAGCGGGTTAGCGGGATCGTTGCTGGTGATCTCCAGTGAGCCTTCATAATATCCATCAGGCAGAACCATAGAGTTGAAGGTAATCTCAACCCCTGTTGACTCGCCGACGCCCAAAGTACCGCCGGTGTTCTCAGGCACCGTGAGCCATGCGATTGGGTTTCCCGCTACTTTAATGGTGTAGTCTTCTACTTCACCATAGGTCATCGTTTCGCATGGAAAAGGATCCACGCTGTAGCTCATCCTTACACGCATGCGGTAATTGTCAAGGGGGGTGCTGGCAGGAACTGCAATAGCTCCGGTGAAGGTTAAGCCTGCATCATCACTGGTAAGAACAAACTTTTCGTTGCCTTCATCAAAGGTATAGCTCATATCCCAGTCAACCCAGCAGGTAACTTTATCGGAAGGCCATGGGTTACCATTGGTAACGGTAATGGCATTGGATGCACCGGGGGAAATTACAGTATAAATATCAGTATAGTCGGCTACGTCACCTTGCCAGCCACTACTGTTGTCGATGGTTCCACACAATACATTTTGAATAAATTCATCTTCAGTTCTGGTGGATGCTACGCAATATTCAGGAAAGAAATTGAAAAGGGTTTTCATTTTACAATCATTGGCAGCATCTTCGTCACCGGCCAGCGCCGTACAGGCTGTAAAATTGTAACTGCCATAGTCGGAAAGGTTGGCCGTTTGGGTAAGGTTCACAGTTGCTGTGGCTTCTGATGCAAGCGGGCCGGCAAAGGTTCCGTTTTCAGAACCTGACCCTGTAGTGCCATCCCAGTTTACTGTCCAAGGAATATTAGATTGTGAAGCAGTCCCAAAGTTTTTGATGGTGATAGCAATGGGTTCAGCATTGGTAAGACTTACACCGCTCAGAGGTTGCGGAATTGAATAAACTCCAACATCATTACTAAACTGTGAAACACTGGTAACAAAGTTGTCAAAAGGAAGAGCCTGTGAACCTGAGTTACCGCTGTTGTGTTTTACACCAGCAACAATACCCGGCTCAATGCCAGCAAGTGGCAGGAGTCCTTCAGCAGCCATTCTCTCTCTGAGAATACGCAAATCTTCAACCGGGTCAGAGGCAGGAATCGATACCTGTCGTAAAGGTGCATTAGCTACTATTGACCAATCAAGCGGTTCACTACCCGTGTTGGTGATGGTGAGCATCTGAGTGGTAACATCCCATTCAGGATGAAACTCGGTAAGCTTTGTCGGGTTCACATCAATCATCGGATCATTTTGGGAAAGCACCCCGGCTTTCACCTCAACATTTAGATTCGGCTGCTGACCGGTTTTGCACATTGCTGATGCAGCTTTCTTTGAAACCATTTCTGTGACGTCGTTTTGCGCAATGAGTGATGCTGATGCCATAAAAAACACCAACAGCCATAGGCTTGTAATGTGTTTCATAATATCTTGTTTTTAGTTTGAATTTTATCATTTCATCAAAAAATATGAAATTGCAACAGAACTATTATTCGTTCAAAACAAAAAATTCACTGGTAGCTGCAAAACTTTCTACAAGGCTCATTGCCGGTGTTTTGAGGTTCGCACGATGTTTATGGCTTAAAAATAAATAAAAACGCCTCAGTTTATCGATAACCTTTATTTATTTTGCAACAAATTTAAAAAAATTAACTGAAGAGTATTCACGAAATAAGATTTTTTGTTGATGATTTTCAAATTATTAATACAACACCGGTATTTCCTAAATCCCATACATTGGAGCTATGACCTCTAAAGCTGCTCACTTTCTTTACAACACCCGCCTCGGAGGTTGGGTGCTACTAATTTTACTGATGCTTACGTGGGGAAGTTCTTTCATACTCATGAAACGCGGGCTGGAGGTTTACAGCAGCGTTCAAGTAGGTTCCATCCGAATATTTATGGCATTTTTGGTTCTATTACCTGTGGCGCTGAAGCACATTAAGCGGGTTCCGCGATCGAAACTGAAATACATCTTTTTGGTAGGATTGTTAGGAACCGGTTTGCCGGCATTCCTTTTTGCCAAAGCGCAAACGGGTCTCGACAGTGCAGTGGCCGGAATTCTAAATTCGCTCACACCTTTATTCACGTTGATAGCGGGGCTGACATTTTTTGGACAAAAAACTAGAGCCGTTAACGTTGCAGGCGTATTGATTGGATTGATCGGCGCTGTAGGGTTGATTTATGTTACCGGCAGCGGCTCCCTCGAATTTCGTTTTTCCTTTGCAATCTACATCGTGGTGGCCACAATGCTCTATGCCATCCAAAGCAATATGATTAAATATTACCTGCACGACGTAAAGGCTGCTGCCATTGCCGCGATAGGATTTTTCTTTATCGGTGTTCCTGCCGGGATTCTGTTGTTTTTCTTCACCGACTTCACCCAGGTCATCGTTTCGGGTAATAATGCAGCATTGGCTTTCGTTTACATTGCCGTGCTGGGGATTTTCGGTTCAGCCATCGCCATCATATTATATAACAAACTCGTACAAACCACTACCGCCATTTTTGCTTCGTCGGTCACGTATTTTGTTCCGGTGGTGGCGCTTTTATGGGGAATGACCGACGGGGAACGCTTTACGGCAGGAGCATTCGGATTTGCAGCAGTGATACTGGCGGGTGTCGTTTTGGTAAATCGGGGTAGAAATCGTAACGCTCTGAATAAAATAAAGTAAGAAAACATTTGCAGTTAAAAAAATAGTTTTACTTTTGCACTCCTTTTTTAGTTACAAATTATCAATACAAGCACGAACATGTACGCAATAGTTGACATAGCTGGACAACAGTTTAAAATTGAAAAAGATAAAGAAATCTTTGTTCACCGCCAGGCAGGCGAAGCCGGCGACAACCTTAGTTTCGGGTCGGTAATGCTGGTAGGCGACGGCGACAGCATCAGCGTAGGAAAACCCTTTATTGATGGCGCCAAAGTAGAAGCCACCATACTGGAACATTTACAAGGCGACAAAGTGCTCGTCTTTAAAAAGAAAAGAAGAAAAGGCTACCAGAAAGAAAATGGTCATCGCCAGCAGTTTACCAAAGTGAAAATCGAAAACATCGCTTTGTAGTACGAAATTTATTTGCAAACTATTAAAAACTAAATATTATGGCTCATAAGAAAGGTGCAGGTAGTTCATCAAACGGACGCGAATCGCATAGCAAACGTCTTGGTGTAAAGATTTATGGCGGCCAGTTTGCCAGAGCAGGCAACATTGTAGTACGTCAGCGCGGCACAGCGCATCATCCCGGCGTTAATGTAGGCCTGGGCAAAGACCATACACTCTTCGCACTGGTGGATGGCACCGTTGAATTTAAAAGAAAAAGAGACAACAAATCGTTTGTTAATATCCTCCCCTTAGAGCAGGAAACTCCCGGGGTGAACTAACCACAAGATCTAAAAGATCGCAAAATCTCCTGTTTTAATTGAAAGCAGGAGATTTTTTGTTTAAACAAAAAAACACACAGGCATGCTGCAAATCACCACCATCCGCCAACAGCCCGACGAAATCGTTGCCAGGCTGCGAATAAAAAATTTTGACGCCGCATCACAGGTTGAATCCATCGTGACACTCGACGAACAACGACGCGAGCTTCAGGCACGCCTCGACGAAACGCTGGCCGGCGCCAACCGCCTGACCAAAAGTATAGGCGATCTTTACAAAACCGGCAAAACCGCGGAAGCATCGCAACTGAAAGAAGAATCTGCAGAATTGAAAATCACCTCTAAGGCACTGAACGAGGAACTTGGCGATATAGTGAAAAAGCTCAACGACGTTCTGCTGTTGCTGCCCAACCTTCCACATCCAAGCGTTCCTGCCGGCAAGTCAGCAGCCGACAACGAGATAGTAGCCACCGGTGGAACCCTTCCTGAGAAAAACCCCCAGGCCCTCCCCCATTGGGATTTGATAAAAAAATACAACATCATCGACTTCGACCTTGGCAATAAAGTGACGGGGGCGGGATTTCCTTTTTATCGCGGACAGGGTGCGCGTCTGCAACGTGCACTCATCAACTTTTTTCTGGATCAGGCGATCGAAGCCGGATACACGGAGTTCCAACCACCGCTTTTGGTAAACGAAGATTCAGCTTATGGAACCGGTCAGCTTCCCGACAAAGACGGCCAGATGTATCATGCACCCGTGGATAAGCTTTACCTGATACCCACTGCCGAAGTACCCATCACCAACATCTACCGCGACGTGATACTGCGCGAAGAGGATCTGCCCATAAAAAACGTAGCTTACTCCAACTGCTTCCGCCGGGAGGCCGGCTCCTGGGGCGCCGATGTTCGCGGGCTCAACCGGCTGCACCAATTCGACAAAGTAGAGATTGTTCAGATACGCACTCCCGAAGATTCGTACCAAACGCTGGAAGAGATGCGCGAATACGTGACCGGACTGCTGGGCAAGCTGGAGCTGCCTTACCGCATCGTACGGCTGTGTGGCGGCGACCTTAGTTTTACCTCGGCGCTCACCTACGATTTTGAGGTTTTCTCGTCGGCACAGGAACGCTGGCTTGAGGTGAGCTCAGTGTCGAACTTTGAGAATTTCCAGTCCAACCGTATGAAGCTGCGCTACAAAACCAAAGAAGGACGCACACAACTGGCACACACCCTCAACGGCAGCGCGCTGGCTTTGCCGCGTATCGTGGCGGCATTGCTCGAAAACAACCAGACCGAAGAGGGCATCCGTATTCCGGCAGCGCTACAAGCCTACACGAAATTTGAGATGATCACGCTGATGTAGTTCATTGTTCCTTGTTCCCTTCGACAGGCTCAGGGCAAGTGTTGTTTGTTGTTCCCTTCCACTGGGGGGATGGCTGAGCTTGTCGAAGTCCTGGGGTGGCTGCGGTGGCTGAGCTTGTCGAAGTCAGCCTGTCGAAGCCAGGTAAGGTTAAAACATTGTTTGTTTCCCGAATTGTTTTACTCTGGGAACTCCCCCGAAGAATCGACTCAAGATCAAAATCGAATTAGCGGCAATTCGCCTAATTGGCGGAAATTAGCGGACAATAAAAAAATCAACTTTTCGGGTAGAGTTGTGTTTCATTAAAAATAAAAAATTAACCCCCCGATAGATTCGGGCTACAAAATATTTGATCAGCTTTAGGGTTTTGTAGTTTCAGGAATGGATAGCTTTATGAAAAACACTTACACCTTATTAATAGTACTACTGTTGCTTTTTGGTGCAACACCTTTCTTGTCGGCACAGGATATCCCGGCATTTCCACAGGCCGAAACGGCCAAAAGTAAGATAGAAAAGCCTGACGACGAAAAGCTTGCCGCCGAATACATGAAAACCAAAGAGTACGAAAAAGCAGTGGAGCTGTACGCAAAGTTGTACGAACAGAAGAAGACGCGTTATTTTTACACCTATTATATTTTTTGCCTCACCGAACTGCAGGACTTCAAAACCGCGCTGAAGGTGGTGCGGCGTGAGCAAAAAGAAGAGCCCGGCTCCCTGCGACTGCTGGTGGACGAAGGCTACATCTATTCGCTACAGGGCGACCAGCACAAGGCAAAAAAACTGTGGGATGAAGCACTCGCAAAGCTTACCGGCAACCGCAATCAGGTAAATGAATTGGCCGGCGCATACAGCTACCGCGGACAAACAGAGTATGCGCTTCAGACGTACCTCAAAGGACGGCAGCTGGTGCAGGATTATCAATTTAACCTGGAACTGGCGCGGATGTATCAGCAGATGAACAACTTTACCGACATGGTGAACGAATATCTGAACCTGATGGACAACGACCTTTCGCGGCTCGAATACATCAAAGGACGGCTTCAGTCGGCACTCGATAGCGACGAAGAAGGTACCATTGGTGAGGCCATTCGGACTGAACTGCTGCGGCGTGTTCAAAAAAATCCTGACAAAATTTATTATTCAGAGATGCTCATCTGGTATGCTGTTCAGCAAAAAGATTTTGACCTGGCGCTGCTGCAGAGTAAGTCGATCGACCGGCGGCTGGGCGGCGACGGGCGCGCGGTGATCGACCTGGCAATGATCAGCCTGAATAATGAGGCGTATGATGTGGCTGTGGATGCCTATCAATATGTGTTGGCAAAGGGCGAGCTGTCGACGTACTATCTGGATGCACGCATCGGGCTGCTCAACGCACGCTACCTGAAGATTACCCATCGCCTCGACTATACCCGCGACGACCTGACGGCGCTCGAACGCGAATATCATTCGGCACTTGAGGAGTTTGGCGAAAACAGTTCCACCATCACTATCATGAAATACCTGGCGCACCTGCAGGCTTTTTATCTCGACAAATACAACGAAGCCATCGTCCTGCTCCAAAAAGCTGTGGCAATGCCGGGGGTGTCGCCACAGCTCACTGCGGAGTGCAAGATAGAGCTGGCCGACATTTTGCTGTTTACAGATCGTGAGTGGGATGCAACGCTGCTTTATTCGCAGGTAGATTATGATTTTAAAAACGATCCCGTGGGGCATCTTGCCAAATTCAAGAATGCAAAGTTGTCGTATTATATCGGCGAATTTAATTGGGCCAAGATGCAGCTTGATGTGCTGAAAGCAGCTACTTCCAAGCTTATTGCCAACGATGCCATGGAACTCTCGCTGCTCATCAGCGACAACATCGACATGGACAGCACCTACACGGGACTTGGATATTATGCCCGTGCCGACCTGCTGGTGTATCGCAACAAACCCGACCAGGCATTGGTCGTATTGGATTCGATACAAAAATTGGCGCTGTGGCATCCTCTCAACGATGAGGTGCTTTATAAAAAAGCCGACATCATGCTGAAAAAATCCAACTACGAAGCCGCCGACAGCCTGCTAAATAAAGTGACGGAAATGTACCCAGGGGATATCCTGGCCGACGATGCGCTGATACTGCGCGCCAGACTTTATGACGAACATTTTAAAGATCCCGGTAAAGCCATGATGCTTTATGAGCGGCTGATGATAGAATATCCCGGAAGCCTCTTCGTGGTGGAGGCTCGCAAACGATTCAGAGAGCTGCGCGGGGACATGATTAATTAGCATGAAAAAGAATTTTCCCACCAATCCCGAATATGTCCGGCCCAAGAAAAGCCTGGGACAACATTTTCTGGCCGACGACAACATTGCGCATAAAATTACCGACAGCCTCACCCTGCGCGACCAGGTGCTGGAGATAGGCCCGGGGACGGGCGTTCTCACCAAGTTTTTGATGGGAAATGTTCAGCAGCTAAAAGTTATCGAAATCGACCGGCAGTCGGTGGCCTGGCTCCATGAGCATTACGCGTCGCTGGGCGACAACATCATCGAAGGCGATTTTCTGAAAACCGATCTCAGCACCATCTTCCCTGGCGAATATTCTATCATCGGCAACTTCCCCTACAACATTTCGAGTCAGATATTTTTCCGCGTTTTGCAATACCGCAGCCAGATACCGCAAGTGGTGGGAATGATACAAAAAGAAGTGGCCGAGCGTCTGGCAGCACCGCCGGGCAACAAAACCTACGGCATCATGACGGTGCTGCTGGGGGCTTTTTACGATATAGAATATCTTTTTACCGTGAACGAAACAGTTTTTATCCCGCCTCCACGTGTCAAATCAGCGGTGATCCGATTCAATCGAAAAAAGGATTTTGTCTTAGGATGCGATGAGAAGCTGTTTTTTGAAGTTGTAAAAACATCTTTTAACCAACGGCGAAAAACATTGCGCAATTCCCTACGCGGGATTTGGACCGGACATCTCGATGCGGCAGAACACGACATTTTTACCAAACGTCCGGAGCAGCTAAACCTTGAAGAGTTTGTAATGCTTACGCGGATGCTTACAAAGGAAAAATAGAACCCAGTTTTAGCCTTACAGAATTCTCAGATGTTTATGGGCTAAACTCCAAAATTCAAAAAAACAAAATTCCCCGAATAATCCTGGCTTTATTAATTGAAAAACCCTTCCGGAATTTTAAAACGGCGAAGGAAAGGTAACCACACAATCTTCGCTTACGCGGATATAATAGGCTTTGCCGGGCAGCAGCGTGGTAAGGGTATAAATGTTTTGCGAAGGCTGGTAAACTTTATTACCCCCTACTTCGTGCACCACATCAATAACCTCATCCAGATCGCGAAATACCACAAATGTGCTGGCCTGCACCGAACTCAGCACCGGCATCACATTCCAACCTTGCTGCAGGAACACCGTCTGCGATATTTCAAACATTCCGCCAACTTTTATCTTAAAAGATTCTTTGGCTTTGATGATATAGCCATCAAAAGTATTCCAGTTTTCGAGGGTGTTGATTTGTTGGTCGGGATAGAACATGCGCCCATGTAGGTCGAATATCACCTCGATATGCTGCGCTGTAGTGTCGAAAATCTCAGTTAGTTCATCTTTGAAGGGAAGCACAAAAGTGGAGAGGCCACTCCATCCTTCCGGTATGGTGATGGTGTGCTGCATATTGTAAGGAAAGATAATGAGCTTTACAGGAACATTTACAACCGGCATGCTGGCGTCATTGCTCAGAATATGAAAATTGCGCTGATGATTGCCTATGGTGAAAACGCCGGAGTTGAAGAGTAAATCGACAGGCTTGGTTTGTCCGGGAGGCACTGCTGCTGCACTGGGCGTCGCGGTAAGCCAGATATCTCCGGGCAATAGCTGTAGCGTATCGGTGAGGGTGTGTGGCTCGCCACCATGGATGTCGCCACTGATGGTGTACACCAGATTAAGTGGAGCATTGAGATTGGCATCGAAGGTGAGGCCTACAATAGAAACTGCAGTTTCGCCGGGCAGAATATTACCATCCCCGCCATTGGCATCATTCCAATTCACTATCACCCCGTTGCCTGTGACGCCATTGTAAACTAAAGGCCCCAGGCTTCCGCCGGTAAAGTTGGAAGCATAGTTAATCGTAACTCCCGCCGGAAAATCGATCACCAGCGTGTCAAGCCATTCGTTGTCGGGACTGCCATTGGTAAGCTCAAAAACGAAATCAGTGGTTTCGCCGGGAATGTATCCCTGCGGCTGACAGGAAAGGGTTGATCCCTGAATGCTACGGGGAGAGCCATTTGCAACTCGATTTATTTTATCCGGATTGGTATCGATGTTAAAGAAAAGCGTGTCGGTACCTGTATTGGAGATCAACAGCTGCCGATGGGCCAATGTGTCCGGTTTCATTACTAAATAAAATGAATCGGGCTGTATCTCGATTTGGGGATAAAGCGTGTCGGTGAGCGCTAATATTTTTTGCTGTGGAGGCACCTCATGCTTCACAAAACCAAATGTTAGAACTGGTGCTGCAAAACCAAACATCAGCAGGCAAAGCCATCTAAAATGAGAGTATGTTCTTTTGATATTGCTGTTCATTACACCTTATTATATTGGGGTACAAAAATTTATGCTGTTGCAAAGATAATCAGAATCAGGAATTTCTGTGCCAGATGAGAATTTCTGTGGCGCCATAGCCAAAGTCTTTCATAGAAGCATCGCGCGTTTTCACGTTGTCGTAGGCTTTGAGTATCTCCATAATTTTTAGTTTAAGGATACCGTCGCCAACGCCATGGATAAAAGTGACTTTGGTAAGATAATTTTTGATGGCACCCTCAAGGCACCTCACAAAATAATTGAGCTGGAAGTTAAGCATCTCCTGGTTGCTCATTTTGGAATAGTCGTCTGTAAGTTCGCCGATATGGAGGTCAACCACAGCCTCACGTGGGCCGGTTTTGTGCTTGTCGATGGTTTCTTTGGGCTCCTGTGGTTTGGCGTTTTGCATACTAATCTCTTCATCTTGCTTTTCGTCCTCCGATCTCTCGGCCACAGACTTCTGAGTAGCTATCTCATTTACAAGAAATAGAAAAGCTTTCTCTTGCAGAAATGACGAATCGATGTAAACATTTTCGCGATACAGACGTGTCGGCTTAAAGCTAAAAGTGCTGTTGACGGGTGCCAGCACCGAATCGGACAGCTCTTTGTGATACAACGCCTGAATTATCCCATAGGTCCAGCGCTCAATCTCTTCGCGATGGATGGAAGCCAGCAGCAGACGGCTATCGGGCGGGATGGCGTCGTAGTCGCGGCCTTCCCAGGCACCATTCTCTTTGCGCAAAAACAAACTAAACAGCACCTCGTACCCGGTAAAGTTTACCAGATAAACATCGATAAGCCCCGTTAGCAACCAGCGCTGATCCTGCGGAACATAGGCCAGATAAAGACCTTTTTTATCGTCGCCTTTGGCTTTGAAAACGCGTAGTTTTTCAATCCGGCCATCAAAATAAACGGGATCTTTTTTTTCGGGTTCGGGAGGGGGCGCTGCCGTTCGCGAAGAAGCATAGAAATCGCCAGGCTTCCGCTCAAAGTTCCCCATGTCGTTGGCGAGCACCAGCTCGTTGGCAAGCGTGGGAATCTCAAAACCATCTTCAATCTGGATATTTACCAGGCTGGCGCTAATTATTTTGGTTACGATGCCGCCACCGTTATCATTGAGGAAATTTACCTTGTCTCCTATCTTAAATTTCATAGTTGTCTTTATTTTTTACAAAAGTACGGAAATGTTTGTTGTTCCCCTCGACTTGGTTCGGCTTGGTTCGGCTTGGTTCGACTACGCTCACCAACCAACGCTCACCAACCAACGCTCACCAACCAACGCTCACCAGCCGACGCTCAGGGCGAGTGTTGTTTGTTGTTAAGGCGTTCGGCTTAGGCTGCGCCTAAGCTGAATCTATTTTTGCAGGCTTGGCTTGCTTTTTTAATCGTGTGACTTCATTCCATCAACAGGCAAAGCCTATAAAAATAGCACGGACGAAGCATAGCCTCGTCCAAACACGACGACGCGGGTGGCCTTTCGCCCTGTTCTTTACACCTTGCGCCATGCGACCTACTGAAACCTGAGAGAATAAAAGTCAGGCATTCCAAATGAAATTTTTCTAAATTTGCCATGCAAATAAATACCTCATCAAATGCAGGCTCCTGCCCTCACATTGGCTAATGACATGCACCGCGAAACATCGATGGTGCGCAAGAACTTTGAGCGAGAACGCGGGCTAAATGGAAAGCCATCATTTGGACATGAGAATTCGAACCTACCGGAAATTTACACGGACGCATCCAGGAATGAAACAAGAAATTTTATCTTGTCCTTTAAACGACTTCGGCTAAATTTGCAAAAGGTACACATACACGTCCATAATGGCTGTGTAAGTGTATCTTTTGCACAGCGTAATGAAGAAATAAACGTAATATTACGCTTACAGAGATGTTGCCAGCAATTTGAAAAACCTCGAAATCTAATTTAAAATTAATGAAAAAACTATGAGAAAAATACTTTTTTTGATTTTCACCTTATATGGTTTTACCCTTTTTGCACAAGAAAAGGAAATAAAAAAACCTGAATACGTAATCATCGCCAATAATGAAATTATAACAAAAGAGAAACTTGGTGAATTAGAAGAGCAAGGCCTAGTTAAGGTTATGAATAAAGGAGTAACCGAAGACGAGCGAAATAAACTTGTAGAAAAATTTGGCGACAAAATTGGGGATCGAGAATTTATAATCAGGATAGATTTATTTACCGAAAAAGAAAAAGCAGAACGTCAAAATGAAATACCCTCAGATAATGAAAAAACAATTACAGGAAAAAATAGTAATGATGAATTACATATAAAAATTAATGATTCTGCAAGTGAATTTACAGTCCAAATGCTTGATGGGAAAAAAATTAATCTTTCGGATTTAAAAGGTAAAGTAGTTCTAATAAATTATTGGGCTACTTGGTGTGCACCTTGCCTAATGGAATTTGCAGAATTTCCAGAAAAGATTCTTGAACCTTATAAAAATGAAGATTTTATTTTAATAGCTATATCTATTGGAGAAAGCAAAGAAAAAGTGGAACAGAAAATGCATAATATGAAAAAATACGGCGTTGACTTCAATGTAGGTATTGACCCAAAAAAAGAGATTTGGGTTAAATATGCTACTGGAGCTATTCCAAAAAGTTTTTTAATTGACAAAAACGGAATTATAAAATATATTTCAATAGGAAATGCAGATGGAAATGTTGATAAATTAGCAACTGAAATTAGAAAATTGCTTGAGGAATAAAAACTGCTGGCAACAAGCTATATAAAAAATTGGGGCTTAATTGGTTAGCAAAGTGAAGTACCTCGCATCAAGTTCCGAGCAACTTGAAAGCGCGGAGCGCCGAAATCCCCAACATTTTCATATAGCTGTCCGTTATGGGCAAGTGTAAAAAGAAACAAACAAACAGACAATTTGCTACAGAAGGACAGAAAAAGAAAAACAATGCTGATATCCCAGCCAACATAAAGGCATTTTTCATATAAATTTATGGGCTTTTTAACAACACTTGAAAAATATTTACTACTTTTAAAAAATGAATAAACAAACATACCTTTTAGCAGAAGAAAAATTGTTCAGACATTTGGACAGAGACAACACAAATAATGAAAAGGAAAATTTATTAAAGATTTTTGTTTCTGATAATTTTTCCCATCTGTATGTTCATACTGAATACAGTAAACTTGGTGGCACCATTCGTCTTATTGATCTCTTCAAGAAGGCCAAAGAATATACAATGCCAGCCATTGCCATCACGGATCACAGCAACATGTTCGGCGCAATAGATTTTTATAAACAGGCCAATGGCATCAAACCCATTATTGGTTGCGAACTCTACGTTGAACTGCGTAGTCGTTTTGTTAAGATACCATCCAACATTAATTTTGAGTTTTAAATACAGAAAGAGAAAGTTATGTCACCAAAAAAATTCATCATAAGAACGGTCATCGCCCTGATCGCAGTTCTCTGTTTAGCCCTTGACGTATGGATAGCATTTCCCCCTGTTAAATACCTGGGTTTAATCTTCTACTTTGTCTGCTTTGCAATGTATCTCAAGGAATTATACCTTGCTCTTTTCAAGATGCGAAAGGTCACAGCAGACCTTCTTGTTGTAACAGTTATGATAGTTTCCCTTGCGGCGAACCAGCCGTTGAGCGGCGCTCTTGTGGCATGGTTTATAAGCATGGGCCTTGCCATCTCCTTTACTATCATGCAGCGAACCAATCGTAAGATATCAGCCCTCACCAGCAAGACCACAAAGCCTGTGAGGGTTTTAAGAGACGGGGCCATGGTCGAGCTTTCCATTGACAAGGTCGTTGCAGGAGATGTGGTCATAGTTCCCCAAGGGGAGATGATTCCCGTTGATGGTAAGATTCTGGAAGGTAGCTCGTCGGTTGACGAGTCCGTTATAACAGGAGAACCCTTTCCGATATTCAAGCAGGTTGGAGATTCTGTAACCTCGGGTTCCATAGCGGTTTCCTCCCAGCTAAAGGTCAAGGCGGAAAAGGAAGGGAACAAGGGATTCCTCCAAGTAATGGCGAAAGAAATTGAGGCCTCGCTCAAGGTCAAGCCAACGATCCATCGCAAGGCAGATACTATCGTTCAATTCTTCATCGCCGGCGTGGTTCTATATGCCCTGGGGGTGCTCGTAGTAACTGGATTTATCACGGGCGACTTTCAAGAAGGTCTCATGCGCATGGCTACGGTGACGGCTGTTGCCTGTCCCTGCGCCTGGGCGCTATCTGTTCCAACGGCCTTTGCCGCCGCCATTGGTGGTCTTAGCAGTCGGGGAATCCTTGTGCGGGGTGGTACGCCTCTTGAAATTGCCGGTCAGGCTGTGAACGTTATGCTTGACAAGACCGGAACGGTAACCCTGGCAGAACCTAAGGTGGCAGAAATCCTGGTCTTTGAAATCGAAAAAGATGAACTCATTCAAATAGCCGCTTCGGTTGAAGCAGGCTTTAATCACCCGATTGCCAATGCCATCGTCTCCTATGCATCGAAGAACAAGATTCAGCCCTTATCGGCAGAGGTGTCCGAATATCTCCCGGGCCTTGGCATACGCACCACGGTAAACGGCCGAAAAGTGGAACTCGGATCCGCTGAAACCATGGAACAACTCAATATTTCCCTACCACCAAAGGAAGAGTTTAGCGGCCGAGCCACATGGATCGCCATTGACGGCAAAATAGCCGGAGCCATTATTATCCAAGACGAACTCAGAGAATATGCAACAGATCTTGGAGAAGAACTCCACAAACTAGGAATAAAGAGGGTTGAGATTGCAACCGGTGACGATGATGAGGCCGAAGCAAAACGGGTGGCCAGCCTGATCAAGGCGGACGGATACAGTTGGGGAATGACACCCGATGAAAAAAAAGCCCGACTGGAAGAACTTAAAGTCCAAGGTCTTACAATAATGGTCGGCGACGGGGTTAATGATGCCGTATCCCTTGCAGCCGCAGACGTGGGAGTCTCCATCGGACGCACCAAGGCGGATCTTGCGATCAAATCTTCTGACATAATAGTGATGCGCGATGACGCAACGAGTTTGATCACCATCCTGAAAAAAGGCAAAAAACTCCTTAGAATTATCAAAGAAAATTATGCCTGGGCCATAGGATTTAATGCTGTAGGCATTGCCCTTGCTACCGTCGGGGTCATCGATCCCTGGCTTGCGGCCCTGTTTCACCACGTAAGCTCGGTGCTGGTGGTCCTTAACTCCTCCCGACTGGTAAGGGGCTAAAAATCAACTTTCGTTGTGTCCGCCAAGACATGTGGGTTATATAAAACTCACTTCTAGCCGGTAGGCGGAAACGGGTGTTACCCTTCTCTCATTCTCGCAGCCCATCCGTGGGAAACTCCTGAGGAGTGTATCTGCCCCATGCCAAAAAGAATTTCAAAATTTTTCTCCCACGCTTAAAAAAAATAAAACACGCAAACACACAGGCTACACAGACAAAAAAGAAAAACGAAGTAGTAATTTGACAAGTTTAATATGAAAGTGCAATTTGACCCAAACACACGGACAGACAAGAACCGCCAGCCCATAACAGGCGGTATATTTTATTGCCGAGATAGTGCAGGTTTTAGCGTTTCTGCATCTAGTAAACTTTCGTGTAACTTGACAGGTCAGTGCTTCGAAATCGGCAACAAAAACATACCGCCAACCGTTGTGTGTAATTCTCCTATTCTCCCAACGCACAATTCTACTTCATCTATAAAGCCACAGCAAATTCGGATTTACCTTTAAACTTTAGATTTCCGATAGGCTAAATAAAACAATTGCGGCAAGACTGTAAGCGAAAGAACGGTACAGATTAAAATACCGCCTACAATCATGATAGCCAAAGGTTTTTGAATTTCTGAACCCATTCCGTTCGAAAGTGCCGCTGGTAATAATCCCATCGCGCCCATTAAACCAATCATCACAATAGGTCTGATTTTTTCCTTTACACCTAGTGAAATCGCTTCTTTTAAAGGATGACGTCCCTTGAGTTTCTCATGGATGACGGTGATCAAAATAAGTCCATTAATAGTAGAAACCCCAAAGAGAATTATAAATCCGATTCCTGCGGAAATCCCAAAAATCGTTCCTGTAACCCATAAGGATATCAAGCCACCAATAAATGCAAATGGCAATGTTAGCGCGGTAATAACGGTGTCCTTCACGTTACCGAAATTCATGTATAACAAGAAAATAATCAACAATAAAGAAATAGGGACCACCATCATTAATTGTTTACTGGCGCGTTCCTTACTTTCAAATTCCCCTGCCCACTCGACTTTATTATACGACGGAATTTCGACTTCATCTTCTACTTTTTTACGCGCTTCGGCAATGGCACTTCCCAAATCCCGTCCTTCAATACTAAAACCAACCCCAATATAACGACTGTTTCCTTCGCGATAGATAAATGCTGGTCCGGTATGGAAATCAATGGTTGAAATCTCTTTCAAAGGCACATGATTTCCATCGACCATTGGCACTAATATATTTCCAATGGCCTCTGGCGTTTCACGATGTTGTTTTTGATATCTAATACGTACATCAAACATCCTTTCGCCTTCATAAAAAGTGGTTGCTGCTTGACCACCTATTGCCATGGCCAATACGGATTGTGCATCGGCCATCGTAACGCCATATTTTGCCATTTTATGGTCGTGCAATTGAATCCGCAACTCTGGTTGCCCGATGTTTTCATACACATTCAAGTCCGTTATACCTTCAATATCTTTAATGGCATCAGCCACCTCATGAGCTTTATCTTCCAATTCAAATAAGTCATCGCCAAAGATTTTAATGACCAGAGAACTTTTAACACCGGCTACATATTCTTCCACGTTATCCTGAATAGGCTGACTAAATCCGAAATTAATTCCTGGATAGGTCTCAAAATCGTCACGAAGTTCTGCTAATAAATCATCTTTGGAAATATTGCGACTCCAATCATCTTCTGGTATCAATTGGATGTGGAATTCAATATTGAAAAATCCGGTGGGATCAGTGCCATCATTTGGGCGACCGGTTTGGGTCAAGACGAACTTCACTTCTTCACGTTTTCTGATTTTTTCTTTCATTTCCTTTGCCAATTTCACAGACTCGTCCAAATGAATGCTATTTGGTAAAGTGGCACGGACATAAATAGCGCCTTCATTCAATTTTGGCAGAAATTCGGTTCCGTAATAATGAAACTTAACAGCACAAATAACCAGCAAACCGACAAATAGGTATAAAGTTGCTTTTCCATGTTTATCGGTAAAATTATAAAGCTTAAAAAATTGAACGTTGAAGAACTTTGAAACCATACTTTCTCTATCATTAATACCATTTTTCAGCAACACCTTACACATGGCTGGCACGTAGGTCAAACTTAAAATCAAAGATCCTAAAAGTGCATAACCCAAAGTAAAAGCCAAGGGAAAGCCAAGGGTGAGAACATTTTTCCTTCCACTTTTTGGAAAGAAAAAATTGGCATTAAAGCAACAATAAGAATAAAAAGAGCAAAGAAAATTGGCGTTGAAACTTTACCAACACTTTTTTTAATAATGCCCAATTTGGAAATTTTAGAAAACTTATCCTTTCCTATAAGTCTCGATTTTACCTGAAGGGAGACGAAAACAGATTCTACAATAACCAATGTGCCTTCCAAGAGCAATCCAAAATCCAGCGCACCCATGGAAATCAAGTTTGCCGGCAATCCCTGTATTCGCAACATGATGACTGCAAATAGGAAGGATAAAGGAATAACAGTCGCAACAATTAAGGTTGTGCGCCAGTTGTAAAGAAAAATAAATACAATCAAGGACACCAAAATAACACCTTCAATCAGGTTTTTTGTAACCGTACTCACAGTAGCATCTACCAATTCTGAACGATCAATAAAAGGAACAATCTCCACATTTTTGGGTAAAATTCGGGTATTAAGCTCGTTGATTCTGGTTTTTAAACCTTCAATGACATCTGCAGGGTTTTCCCCTCGCAGCATAATAACGATGCCCTGAACCAAATCGTCGTCATCGTCCAAACCTACTTGACCCAATCTGGGTTTAGCGCCGATCACCACTTCGGCCACATGTTTTACCAAAACCGGTGTGGAACCATTCACTGTAATGAGAATGTTTTCTATATCGTCAAGACTTTCCAACAAACCCACACCTCGAACTGCATAAGCCTGATCACCTCGTTGAATCACATCACCTCCAACGTTTATATTGCTTTTTGAAACCGCTTCGTAAACATCCAGTGGCGAGAGATTGTAGTTTTTTAATTCGCTCGGATTGATCTGTATTTCATAAATTTTTTCTTCACCACCAAAACTTGCCACATCAGCAACACCAGGAACGGATAACAGCTCACGTTCAATAATCCAATCATGAATGGCCGATATTTCCTTGATAGGTAAATCACTTTTAACCACATACCTAAAAATTTCACCTGTCGCTCCAGATGGCGGTTCAATTTGGGCGTCACTTCCGTCTGGTAATGGCAACCCTTGCAATCGGTTTGCAGCATATTGTTGTGCGTAGAAATCTTCAACATCATCATTAAAAATAACCGTGACTACCGAAAGACCAAATAATGAAGTAGAGTGCACTTCAGCCTTTTTAGGAATGGTGTTCATCTCTTTAGAAACAGGAAGTGTAATAAACTTCTCTACTTCTTCCGCACTTCTACCTGGCCATTGAGTAATAATACGTGCTCTGGTGTTTGTAACATCAGGAAAGGCTTCAATTGGGATTTTTATGTAATTGATAATTCCCGCAACCAGCAACAAACCGGTGAGAAAAAATATAATGGTTGAATTTTTTAATGAAAAACTAACAATACCTTGGACAAACTTCTTCATAAATGCTATTTATTTTAGGGCTTTCAAATGGTTATAAATCAACAAGTGATTTTTTGTGATAATTTGCTCGCCTTCTTCAATACTATTTTCAAAAAAAACTTGAGTGCTATTTTGCACATTTGGAGTAACTTTTCTAATCTCAATATCACAATCCGATTTGTAGAGTACTAAAAAATGTTGGTTGTTGTCAAAAATCAATGCATTTACTGGCGCTGCGTTGGCTAGAATTCCATCCTCTTTTTCTACCGTGACATCTACCCACATTCCAGGCATGAGTTTCCCATCGTAATTATCCATCACGATCCGTGCTTTTAAAACACGTTCGTTGGCATCAAAAACCTGCGAAATCGTATTGATTTCTCCAAAAAACAGCTCATCCGCATAAGGCAAGGCTTTAATCTCTACGGGCATTCCCTTTTTTACATAAGGAATATTCCCTGCATAAATATTGGCAATGATCCATACTTCCTTTAAATCGGAAATCGTAAAAAGAGGTTCACTATCCGCAGAAATTTGCATTCCTGAAGCAATATTTTTACTGATAATGGTGCCAGAACTCGGTGCTTTTATTTGAAAAACGCCACATTCACTGCTCGCACTATATAATTTAAGTTGGGCATTTGCATTTTGAAGTTCTGCTTTAAGAACATCCAAATTACTTTGCGCCTCAATCAAATCCTTTTGCGAGGCTATATGATCGCGATGCATTTCCTGAACAGATTTCAATTCGCGCTCCGCAACAAGGATTTGGGAATTTAGACTTAATTTTTGTGAACTCAAATTACTTAATTCACTACTCATCATTTCAATAAGCAACTGGCCTTTTTTAACTTCTTCACCTAAAGTGAAATAGGTTTTCGTGACGACACCACTGACCAAACTCATAAAATGCACCACTTTATCAGGGTTTGGCTCAACTCTGGCGTTTAATAAAATCGATTCTGAAATAGGGATTCTTTCTACGGGAACTTTTTCTATATCGTCTTTCATAAAGTCATTGAGGCAAAAAGCTCTGTCTGCAACAACTTCATTTTTATTTCCATTTTGAGAACAGCTATTGAAAAGAAGCAATCCGAAAATAAAAGCAAGTAGGTTAATGGATTTTTTGAGATACATTTTTTTGAGATTGAATAGGTTCATGATAATTAAAGTTCTTTGCCAACGATATATTGAAGTGTTTCTAAATGAAAATGGATTTCCTTTTTGGATTCGAGGATTATTCTTTTGTTTTCCAAATACGCTTCCTGAAAGTCTAGATATTGCAACAGACTGATGTTTCGGCTGACAAAATTCTTGCTATAACTTTCGAAAATTTCATCCAAATCATTTTCAAATTCTGGGTCGATGCTTTCAAAGAATGTCAATGCAGCCGTGAAGTCTTTGTAGATTTGGTCAAATTCGGCTCTAGCTCTTAACCGGACGTTGTCTGAATGCAAACTTGAATTTTCGATACCAAATTCTGCATATTTAATTGCGCCTTGATTTCTATTAAAAAAAGGCAAATCAATAGACAAACCAAACCCGAAGAAACTGGGCCAAACGCCTCCACCACGATCATAAAACGCGTTAAAACTAACATCTGGAATCGCTTCCGACTTTTCATAAATCAAAAGACTTTTAAATTGCTGGGTTTCAAAATCGGCTAATTTTACATCGGGACGATTTTCGAAAATTTGGTCTTGGAGATTTAATATCTCCATATTTTGAATCTTTAATAGATTTGGTGCAAAGTCTTCTTCCAACACAAATAAGTTAGCTTGCCCTTCTAAACTCAAAAGAACTTTTAGATCTTTTTCGGCTTCATTTCTGGCCTTGGACAATTCATTTATTTTTTTGGACAACTCGAACTGCAAGGTTTGAAGCCGTATATAATCACCTTTACTGATATGATTGTTTTCAAGTTGCTTTTTATAGGCTTTCAATAAATTCTGAACTTGATCGCGCTGCTTAAAAAATACGCCGCTATACAGTTGCAAATACTGCAAATCTGTAAGGAGATTTCTAAAGTCGTATTTCAATTGACGTAGAAGTTCTTCAAATTCCTGTTCAGCCACTTTCACGCCCACTTTCTCGAGGTTCATAAGTTTTTTACGTTTTCCTACAGTAATGATTTGCTGTTCCAACTTTACCGAAAATTGCGTGTTTTTGGCTGCATTACCAAATACCGGCGGCAAAGGCTCGTCTAAATAAGAAAGTTGCTTTTTGGTTGTCCATAAATTGACATCCTCGAGTGTTAAATTGGGATTAGGCCAAAGTTTAGCCTGCAAGACCATGGCTTCGGCTTGGTCTATTTTATATTTTTCAGCCAGCAACATGAGGTTTTGTTTTAAAAACAATTCTTCGTATTGCACTCGGCCCAATTTAAGCGTGTCAATTTGCTGCGTTTGCGCATAAACATTTGAATTAGCTCCAATCATCAAAAATGACAAGGCCATCAAAATGCGCAATGCGAAAAATCTTCTTATCTGTAAATTCATTTTTCTGTCTTTCAATTCCTTGATTGCAAAAGACTTCAAAACGACCTTAAAAAGACCTTAAAACGAATAAAGTTTAACTTAATGAACCTTACAAAAAGTTAATTATGTGGTAATGGGAAGATGACTGTAAAAGTGTTCAGGCTCATATTGTCATTATGATAAGAGATGCTACCGCGATGTTGTGAGATAATTTTATTGACAAAAACGAGTCCCAGACCAAAACCAGATTTGCCTTGGCTGTTCTTGCCTCTGAAGAAATGTTGGAAGAGGAATTTTTGTTCTTCAGGCATTATGATTGGCCCTTGATTTATAAAATGAATTTGGAGTTGTTTTTTGTCGGTAATAATATGGATTCTACCTTCTTTATTAGAACTATAGTGTATTGAATTAAGCATCAGGTTCATAAAAACGGCCTTTAACAACCGTTCAGAACCTTCTATGGTCAATAAACGCTCGTTGTCTGTGTCGCCCAAATATTTTAGTGAAAATTCGAAATCAGGATACAACAGTGAAAGCTCGTCAATGGTATCAAAAATCAATTCATCGACACGAATATCAATTTGTTCAATGCTTTGGCCTGCATCAGTTTTTGAAAGTTCCAATAATAGATTGATGATTTCGCTTAAGCCTTTGGTATCTTCCTTTTGATGATTGATTTGTAATTTCAAACGTTCCAAATCCGTTTCCTTTTCCATACGTTCAAAATTGGAAACCAAGATTGCAATCGGCGTTTTCAACTCATGCGAAATATGATTGATGGCATGTTTTTGAAAGGAAACCGCCTCTTTCATCCGCTTCATCAAATTGTTGAACTGTTCGGCCAAAACGACAATTTCATTTTCAGTACGCTTAATTTCGAAAGGAATATAGAGCGTGTCAAAATCGTAATTGGAAATCTTATTGGTAATGTCCACAATAGGTTTCGCAATAATTCTAGAAAGATAATATGCGATTAAAATAATGACGAGTGAAATACCTAAAAAAGTAACTATTAAAACATAGCGTAAAAAATCAAGTTTAGAATAACCAGATTCGTCATAAGCTTTATTGATGCCATAATAGGTGTTGTTATTATATTTGACATACACGCCAACCACATCATACAAATCGTCTTTCGTTTCCAACCACGGATGCGCTATAGTGAGGACATTCAAAATGTTTGTCGCGTCTTCATCAAGAATGGGCAAATCGTCAATACTGGAATATATTAATTTTTTGGAATAGTCAAAAATCAGCAGCTTTTCGTCATAAAACTCATTGATACTGATGCGATCCATGGCTTGGATAATGGATTTGTCCGCCTGTTTTATTTCGGTTAAAAACTTGATGGTGGAAGTAATTTTTTGCTTCTGTTTCTGTTGAAAATCCTCTTCCCTATATTCATAAAAAAGCGTGTAAATAAAAAACAGGGTAACGCCCAACAAACTTATGATGGTGACTGAAAAATAAAGCAATATTTTCCTTCTTATGCTCATCAGTCTTCAAAATAATAACCGTAACCGATTTTAGTTTTAATGGATTCTTTACCAAAAGGGCGATCGATTTTATTGCGCAAAAAATTGATATACACCTCGATCGTATTGGTATTGGCGTCAAAATACTTGCCCCAAATCTCCTGTACCAAATGCTGCTTGGATACAATTTCACCTTTAGATTCCAAGAGTTTTAAAAGAATTTGATATTCTCTCGGCGTCAAAACAATATCATTGCCTTGTCGGCTTACTTTTTTTAAGCTTGTATTTATCTGTAAATCGCCGGCAATAATTAGATTGGTTTTTTGAGCGTTGTCAATCGTGTTATGACTTCTTTTTATTAATGAATTGATTTTCAAAATTAGCTCACGCATGTAAAAAGGCTTGGTAATATAATCGTCAGCGCCCATTTCGTAACCTTCCACCTTATCTTCAAGTTCAGAGAACGCCGAAATCATCAAAATAGGTGTGGACGTGTTGTGCGCCCTGAAATCTCTTGCCAATTCATAACCATTTTTCCCCGGTAAGTTAATATCAAGCAAAATACAATCAAATTGAGATTTTTTCAGAATTCTTTCCGCCAGAAGTCCGTCATAGACCGTTTCTACATCCATATTTTCTGCCGTAAGAGCTTCTTTCAAATTCCTATTCAGTTCTGGATCATCTTCTATGATAAGTATTTTTTTCACTTGAACAATTATTTTAAGACAGAGCAAAATTAAGTAATTTAAAGTTGTTGGCTAAATTAAATGGAGGAAGGAACTTTTAATCATTAACCTGCTTTTTTTAATCGTGTAACTTCATTCCATCAACAGGCACAGCCTGTAAGAATAGAATGGACGAGGTACAACCTCGCCCAAACACGACGGCGCGGACGGTCTTGCACTTTGCGCCACGCGCCTTGCTTTTCTTCCACCAGCCAGCATTTACTATCTTTGTTTTTCAAAAAAGAAAAAATCGAAAATGCTTCGTCTATCAAGCCTTCTTCCTATACTTTTCTTATCGATGTGTTTTTTCTGCCCTCCGAGAGTGCAGGCACAGATGGCTGCTTTATCGGGGCGGATTTTGCTTGCCGACGCACAAACTCCCGCAAAGGGTGCAAAAATTACACTTGCTCCCGGCAACCACAAAGCCACCACCAATGAAAAAGGTTTTTACAAATTTGACCAGTTGCCTGCCGGCGAATACCAGCTTACGGCTGTGCTGGACGAATATCAAAATCTGGTTCGTCAGGTCACCCTGCGCGCCGATGAGGTGATGAAAATCAATTTGGAATTACAACCAAAGCCGGTGCTCCTCGAAAGTGTCGAAATAACTGCTTCTCCCTTTGGCTGCCAGCCATTTCTTACCGATGTGGTGAGCCGTGAGAAGATAGAACGCATGCCGGGACGCGACGTGGGCGATATTTTGCGCAGCCAGCCCAACGTTAGCGGTATTCGCAAAGGCGGCAGCAATATCGATCCGGTGGTGCGGGGTTTGAAATTCAGCCAGCTCAACGTGCAAACCAATACCGGGCAAAAGATCGAAGGCGGCTGCCCCAACCGGATGGATCCCGCTGCTTCTCATATCGACATCAACGACGTGACCCGCATCGAAATCCTGAAAGGCCCTTATGCGCTGCGCTATGGGCCCAACTTCGGTGCGGTACTCAACCTGATAACCGAAAAAGCCCGCCCTTATGAAATATGGCAGCTGCACGCCCGCGCCATAAAAGGTTGGGAAAGCAACCCGGGCGGAACCAAAGAACATGTAACGCTGCAAGGTGGTAACGAAAACATATTTTTTGCCCTTTCGGGAAATCGCCACGACTATGGCAACTACACGGCAGGAAACGGAGAGCTGGTTCCTTCGTCGTTTTTCAAATACAGCTTTTCCGGTGAGGTGGGCTTTGTTCCCGCAAAGCATCATGAGGTGCGGCTTGCCTATCGAAACTCGCAGGGACGCGATGTGAGGTTTCCTTCGCTACCCATGGACGAACGCAGCGACAACACGCAGCTCTATTCGGCTACCTATCGATACACCAACAGCGAATCGCGCGTGCAAAGTATCGACGCCCGCCTTTACCGCTCCGCAGTAAATCACGAAATGGACAACAAATGGCGCCCTTTTTCCGATACTGTGGTGGCCGTTTCCACGGTAGATGCCCTGAACCAGGGTGGCCGCATAGATGTTGGTATCCGACAGAAAAACGCCAGACTTCACGTGGGATTGGATTATGAAAACATCCACAAAGATGGTGAGCGAATCAAATGGTTGATACAACAGCCCAACCTGCCGGTGAAAACCGAAGATTTATGGAAAAATGCTGCCATCAGCAATTTGGGGTTCTTCGGAGAATATCAGCGTCAGCAGGCAGCTTCTTTAGATTTGGTACTTTCGGCGCGGCTGGATATAAACCATGCCGGCAGCGATGCGATGGTGCTTCGCAACATGATGGGCGGCGAGATGTACCGCAACGACAACACCAGCTCCGACTTTGTGAATATGAGCCTGAGTGGCGGCATATCTTACAAAATCAGCAGCGGGCTGACTATGGATTTTGCGCTGGGACGCGGCGTGCGCAATCCCGACATGGTGGAACGATTTATCATCCTGCTGCCGGTGGGCTACGACAACTACGACTATCTCGGCAATCCGCAATTGGCCCCAGAAAAAAACCATCAGGCGGAAGCGACATTTTCATTGACACACGAACGATCAGGTAACTTCAGAATCAGTGGCTTTTATTCTTACATCACCAGCTACATCACAGGTGTAAGGATGCCGCCGGCGCAGGTGATGCCACAAACAGCAGGCGTAGTTGGCGTAAAGCAATTCCAAAACATCGACCTGGCGCACATGTACGGATTTGAATTTACATGGACTTCGCCGCAGCAATGCCCGGTTAACATCAATCTCTCGGCGGCATACACGGTAGGTTTAAATCCTGAAGCAACACACTATATTGTGGAAAATGGACAGGTGGTTACCACCGAAATCGTAAAAAATGATCCGTTGCCGGAGATACCGCCTTTTGAAACAAACCTGCGCCTGGACTATCCGTTGCTCAACAACCGGCTCACACCAGAACTTCACCTTAGATGGGCTGCTGCACAAAACCGGATTTCGCAGGCCTATGACGAACAAAAAACTCCGTCGTTTTTTATTACCAACTTCAGCGTAAGCTATCAAATAATCGAAATGCTTTCGGCATCAGCCGGAGTGAGCAATTTATTTGATACCGCCTGTTACGAGCATCTCAACCGCCGCATCATCGGCTCGAAGGCAGCGCTTTATGAGCCTGGCCGCAATTTTTATCTTAATATCATCCTGACCTTGTAATTTGAAATTTTGTAATAATGCTTTTGAAAATAAAATCTCATCCCGGCTTCTTTTTTAAAAAACATCAACTGTGGTTACTTTTGGTTTTAATGATCGTCGCTTTGGGCGGATGTCACAAGCGCGACGACAAAAGGGTAACCTACCTGGTGACCAGTGATGCCACAGAAATTGCGCTGCAATACCGCGACGGGACAGGGTTACTGCAAAAAACAACACTTCGTCCGGCAGGCGGACAGGACGAATGGCGACATAGTTTTGTAGCCGAACAGGGCGACATCGTTTACCTTTCGGGGAAATATGAGCAGGGCCTGGCCACGCTGACGCTGATGATCACCATCGATGGCAAAGTGTACAAGCAAGCGCAAAGTACCGGCGACACCGTTAGATACGTTACTGTTTCGGGCGTGGTGCCTTACGATTAAAATATTTTAATATGAAGATTTGGAATCAAACAACCTTTTTTATCATCCTGCTGATGACGGCAGGGATCTTGAGTTTTTCAGCTTGCGATAACGGGCACGACCCACAGCCTGATTATCCGTCGGCACGTCTCATGCTCAGCTTTGAACATCTTAATAATGGCGAACCATTACAGTACGACACCATGCGTTACGTGAACGCTGCCGGCAACCATTATCTGGTAAATGAGATTCAATACTTTGTGTCGGATATTACACTGCATTACAGCGATGGCAGCCGGCAAGCACTCGATGGCTGGCAGGCCATTCATTATGTAGATACGGATTTGCCGGAAACACATTTTTTTAATCCCCCTGACATTCTCAAGCCGGGGCATGTGGATAAAATCACTTTTACGTTTGGAATCAGTGAAGAGAAAAACCAATCGCTGATGTTTGTCAATCCGCCGGAGCGCGACATGTTCTGGCCCGAATATATGGGCGGCGGCTATCATTACCTGAAACTCAACGGCAAATGGCTGGCTACGGATGGCGTGGTGAAACCTTTTAATTTTCATCTGGGCATCGGACAGGAATATGGCGGCGGAGGCAGCAACCCCGATTCGATCGTCGGTTTTATTCAGAATTATTTTGAGATTACCCTGCCAGCTTCTTCTTTCGATGCAGAACAAGGAAAGGCTGTTAAGGGCGAGATACAAATGAATATCGAAAACTGGTTTCAGCATCCGCATACCTACGACCACGATGTGTGGGGCGGCGACATCATGCAACAGCAGGCTGCCATGCAACTGGGGTGCGAAAACGGGAAGGCAGATGTTTTCACGTTTAGCTTAAAACAGGATTAGTATTCAATGGTGACCGATTAAAAACAATAGATTCTTCGCTACGCTCAGAATGACAATGGCTTGCGATGGATTGGAGGAGAGAGGGCTAAGCTGGCGGCTGCGCCGCCAGCTTAGCCCTCTCAAAAACTCTAATGCCTTGTCATTCTGATCCGCCAACCGGCGGATCAGAATCTATTTAAAGGAAATTATGTTTACCGGACAACAATGATTAGTATTATTAAAAAACAAGAAAAAACCACGAAAACGATAGGATACAGCGGAAAACAAGAAAAACTACTTTTATTAATCTCTTCGCCTCCGCGATAAAATAAGTTCTTCTCCGCGTCTTCGAGCCTCCGCGGTGAGACCCATAATGAGGATGCATCGAAATGACAACCCGCAACAATCCCATGAGGCATTTGTTCTAACTATCACTCAATCACTCTTCGCTATACTCCCATAAAAACTATGTGACATGCTAAAAAAAATGTTTTCAGGAAAGCCATCACCCAAAACATCTGATGCCCGATTTGAACACCGCCAGCCCTGCGTTGCCGGCCAGTTTTATCCGGCTGATGCCGAAAGTTTGCGCGAGGCCCTGCAACATTATTTTGCGCTGGCAAAATCCCGGGAAAACAAAAATTTACGCGCCATCATCGCACCGCATGCCGGCTATATGTTTTCGGGGCAAACGGCTGCCCATGCCTTCAACCAGATCGATCCCAAGCGAAAGTATCAGCGCGTTTTTCTCATTGGCAGCAGCCACCGCGTGAAACACGAAGGGGCTTCCATCTACAACCGTGGCCACTACATCACACCACTGGGGACTGTAAAAGTTGACCTTGACCTGGCCAATCAGCTTACCCGCGATAACAAAACTTTCACTTTTCATGCCGACGCTCATCTCACCGAACACAGCCTGGAAGTGCAATTGCCATTTCTGCAATATCATCTGCAAAAGGAATTCTGTATCGTTCCCATAATAATTACTACCCAATCGCATCGGGACATTGAAAAGATTGCTGAGGCATTGAAACCCTATTTCACCACCGAAAATTTATTTGTCATCAGTAGCGACTTTTCGCATTATCCGGCTTATGCCGATGCCGTGGCCAACGACCGCCGCACAGCTGAAGCCATCGCCCAAAATTCGCCTGAAGCATTTCTTGAAACAATCGCGCAAAACAACGCCCCTCCTATCGCCAACCTTGCAACGAGCATTTGTGGATGGTCGTCGGTTCTGACGCTGCTGCATCTTACCTGCCATCACGAAAACATACGGGTAAACCTTTTGGATTATACCAATTCGGGCGACGCACCCCGCGGCGACAAGAGCGGCGTGGTTGGTTACTGGGCTATCTCTTTTGATGAAAAGAAAGAGGAACCACGAAAATTTCTGCTGACTGCCGATGAAAAAAAACAACTCCTCCAGATAGCGCATGATGCAGTCGAAGATGTAGTTCTCGGTAAAAAGCACCTGGGTTATGATTTGAACAACCTTCCTGATAAACTAACGGTGCCTATGGGCGCTTTTGTAAGCCTGCACCGTAAAGGAAATCTGCGCGGCTGCATCGGCAGACTTGAAGCAGAGATGCCGCTCTGGGAAACCGTGCATAAAATGGCCGTTTCGGCGGCCACCCGCGATTATCGTTTTGAAAGGTTATCTGCTGATGAGCTTCCAGACCTGCAGATCGAAATATCTGTGCTCACACCCATGCACCGCATCGATGATATCGATGAAATCATTCCGGGAAAGCATGGCATTTTTATCCGCAAAGGAAAAATGACGGGAACCTTTCTTCCGCAAGTTGCCGAAAATACGGGATGGAATACCCTGCAGCTTCTGGAACATTGCGCTGCCGACAAAGCACGCATTGGAAGCGATGGCTGGAAAGACGCCGAGATTTATGTTTATGAAGCGCTGGTGATTGAAGAGAAGAATGTTGCCAGGTAAAATTCGTTGTTCCCTTCGACAAACTGGCTTCGACTGGCTTCGACTCCGCTCAGCCACCGATGCTCAGTTTATAAATTTCACAGTGTTTTACACAGAGTAACCTTTCGACAAGCTCAAGCCGGGGCACTGTGTAACAACTCCGGTTGAAATCCTTCTATTTCCCGCTATTTCCCGCTTCGGCCTGCATCTGTGAAAGAAGCGTCACCACGTCGGCATAAATTTGCTGATAAAGGTCGAGATGTTGCTCATACCAGGCAGTACTCGAATCGTATTGTTGGGGAGTGACATTATGTTTTGCAAAAACTTCGGCCATAAAAGCCCGGCTGCGGACGTCGTCTTCCTGCCCCAGCCTTTTGTATTCCCGCAGCGTAGCCTCGGTAATCTGCAGGTCGGCAATGAGACTTACCATCGAATCGGGAGAAATGATATGATCAGGAACACGTACCGACTTTTTTTCGCCGGCAGGGCTGCATCCGGCTGCAAGTGCTGTTATAGCGATAAGCATCACCAACAAAACCATCCGACAGCGGTATTTGATATTTTCTGATTTTTTCATTTAGCGAAAGCGATAAATATGATTGTTTTAAAATAAGCCCGGCAAACAAAAAAGGCGCAGGAACTTACTTGCGCCACTTTTTTGTGAGTTTTGTCCGAAGGATTAGTTGCCCACCTCCGACAAAAATTTGATACGCATCAGCCGGACCTCCGTCTCATTGTATTCTTCCTCACCCAGCTCGTCGAGGGCTTTCTGTATCGAATCCGATTCGGCTTCACGCCAATAGTCAGTGATCTCTTCCTGATGGTATTGATCCACCGCCTCCTGTATGTAATAATTGATATCGAGCTTGGTACCCGAGGCCACGATGCTTTCAATCTCCGTAATCATTTCATCGAGGGTCAGGTTTTTGGTGTGCGCAATATCATCGAGTGAGAGCTTGCGATCGATGCTTTTGATGATGTAAACTTTCATGCCTGATTTATTTACCACCGACTTCACCACCAGGTCGTTGGGTCTCATTATTTCATTTTCCTCCACGTAGTTACTGATGAGGTCGAGGAAAGGAGCGCCGTACTTCTGTGCTTTTCCCACACCTACGCCAGTAATCTGCGTAAGCTCATCAATGGTAATGGGGTATTGTATCGACATATCTTCGAGCGATGGGTCCTGGAAGATGACAAAAGGCGGCAATTTTTCTTTTCGTGAGATTTGCTTACGCAAATCCTTAAGCATGCTGTAGAGCGCTTGATCGGCGCTGGTTGTTTTGTGAGCGCCGGTAATCATGTCGTCCTCATCCTCGGGGCTGTCGTAGTCGTGGTCACGGGCCAGCATCAAGGTATATGGGGCATCCAGATAATCATAGCCCTGCTTGGTCACCTTGAGCAGACCATAATTGTCGATATCTTTTTTGACAAGGTTTGCGACAAGCGCCTGCCGGATAATGGCATTCCAGAATTTGTCGTCCTGATCGGCGCCCCGCCCGAAGCTTTCAATTTTGTGATGTTTGTACGATTTGAGCGTAGCAGTATTTTTTCCTACCAAAATATTGACAATGTGCTTGGCTTTGAAGAGTTGCTTAACCTCGAGGATGGCATCCAAAACGATTTCGATGTATTCGCTGCCATCAAACTTTTCTTTGGGATGCAAACAGTTATCGCAGGCTCCGCAGTTTTCCTGTTTCAGGTCTTCACCAAAGTAATGAAGCAACTGCACGTGGCGGCAAATCGACGATTCGGCATACGAAACAGTTTCCAGCAGCAGCTGCTGCGCGATCTCCTGCTCAGCCACCGGCTTGCCCTTCATAAACTTCTCTAGCTTCTGAATGTCGTCATAGCTGTAAAAGGTAATACAGTTTCCCTCACCATCGTCGCGGCCGGCACGACCAGTCTCCTGGTAGTAGCCTTCGAGGCTTTTAGGCATATCGTGATGAATCACAAAACGAACGTCAGGCTTGTCTATTCCCATGCCAAAAGCAATGGTAGCAACAATTACATCGTCCTCTTCCATCAGAAACCTATCCTGATTGTTGCGCCGGGTGGCTGCGTCGAGCCCTGCATGATAAGGCAAAGCTTTGATGCCGTTTACCTGTAGTGTTTCGGCGAGTTCTTCAACCTTTTTGCGGCTCAGGCAATACACAATCCCCGATTTCCCTGAATTGTTTTTGATGTATCTGATGATATCCTTGATGACGTCGGTAGTTTTGGGACGTACCTCATAGTATAGGTTTGGCCGGTCGAATGATGATTTGTAAACGGTGGCGTCGAGGATATCGAGGTTTTTCAAAATGTCGTGCTGAACTTTAGGTGTAGCCGTAGCGGTAAGCGCTATCACAGGCACATCCTGGCCAATGGCGTCGATGATAGGACGCAGCCTCCGGTATTCCGGGCGGAAATCGTGCCCCCACTCCGAGATACAGTGCGCCTCGTCGATGGCGTAAAAGGAAATGGTGATGCCTCTGAGAAACTCCACATTTTCTTCTTTGGTAAGCGATTCGGGAGCTACATAAAGCAGCTTGGTGAGGCCGTTGGTAAGATCTTCCTTCACCTGCGCTATTTCGCCGCGGGTGAGCGAGCTATTCATAAAATGGGCAATCCCGGGTTTGGAGCCAAAGTTGCGAAGGGCATCCACCTGGTTTTTCATCAACGCAATAAGTGGGGAAACGATGATGGCTGTGCCTGGTTGGATAATAGCGGGCAACTGATAACACATAGATTTTCCCCCGCCGGTGGGCATGATGACAAAGGTATCTTTGCCTTGAAGTAAATTTTGTATGACTGGTTCCTGGTTGCCTTTAAAACTGTCGAAACCAAAAATGCGTTTAAGCACTTTGTTCAGCGGCAAGTTTTTGGCTTCGGTAAGTGTCGGTTCGAAGTTAAACATAGTTCAGTGTGTTGTTACTGCACAGTAGTCAGTAAGCAAGTTTTTTAATATTTTCTTTTTTCAGTAGTTATAGTTGCACGCGAACGAGCCTTTATGACGATTCTTTTTATTTAATAGTTTTTATTAATTCCATATCAATCAAACAAGACAAATCTAACTCATTTTTTCGAGAAAAGCCGGTAAATGCTACTGCTTACATTATTTTACAGCTTATTAGCAGCGAAATCTGTTCTTTTTTCAGAAATCTAAAAATAAAGCTATTTGGTGATAAACCAGTAGTTTTGCCGACAACATTTAACCTTTTTTATTTTCTCTTTATTTAATTGATGATGAAACTCACTCGCGCACAAATACAGGAACTCGCCCGAAACACCCTACAGACAGAGGCTGATGCTATTTTGCAACTCAAAGAATATGTGGATGATGATTTCTACAAGTGTATCACTCTTATTTATCATTGTAAGGGCCGGGTGGTCATAACCGGCATTGGCAAGAGCGCCATCATCGGCCATAAGATTGTTGCCACACTAAATTCTACCGGCACTCCTGCTATTTTTATCCATGCTGCCGATGCCGTTCATGGCGATCTGGGAGCCATCCGAAAGGAAGATGTAATAGTATGCATCTCCAACAGCGGAAACACGCCCGAAATAAAAGTGCTCATTCCGTACCTAAAACTCTCGGGGAACAAGCTTATTGCAATGACAGGCCATCGCGACTCTTATCTTGGTAAGCAGGCCGATCTTATCATCAACACAGCAGTAGCACATGAAGCCTGCCCAAACAATCTGGCGCCCACCTCCAGCACTACTGCACAACTTGCTATGGGCGATGCTTTGGCGGTATGCCTTCTCGAATACCGCGGCTTCACCATCCGCGACTTTGCCATGGTGCATCCGGGAGGAGCGCTCGGGAAAAAACTTTTCCTACGGGTAGCCGATTTGTATATTAACAACGAAAAACCTCTTGTACAGCACGACACCTCTGTGCAGGACGCCATTATCGAAATCTCTTCGAAACGCCTGGGGGCTACCGTCGTAATGCAACTGGGAAAGCTGGCGGGCATCATCACCGATGGCGACCTGCGTCGAATGATACAGCAAGGTAAATCCGCTGACAATCTCACGGCAGAAGACATCATGTCGCGCAACCCCAAAACCATTGAAGCCGAAATCCTCGTCGCTCATGCCCTCGAAATCATGCGCAACAACAACATCACACAGCTCATCGTCACTGAGCAGGGCGAATACGTGGGCATCATTCATCTTCACGACATCCTCAAGGAAGGGATTTTATAAAAGAATTATTTGTCCGCGAATTTTACCAATTAGGCGAATTGCCGCTAATTATTAAATTTGAATCTGATCCTGCATGCCCGGCTGGCTTTTTTAATAAATTGGCTTCATTTTGAAAACAGGCAGGAACCTGCAAGAATAGACCAGACGAGGCTCAGCTCGTCCAAACCCCCGGAATTGTAGTCAATCCAAATTCGTGTTAATTAGCTTAATTCCTATCAATTCGTAGATTCTTAAACTGTCCGGAGATTTTCGCTGCTGTGCCTGAATGTGAAAATAATCACCCTCTTTCCAAACCAGTCGCTGATTCCTGCGTTTTAATACGACATGCGGCAATAATTTTTTTTCAGGATGGTTTTATAGGCTGTTTTATGGAGGATTATGTACATGAGATTTTTCCCAAAGAGTAAAGTCCGAATGGTGATTTTGCTATGGACACTGGTCTGTAGCAATGCTGCTTTTGGTCAACTTACCAAGATAATGGGAACCGTCACCGATTCTCTTACCGGCGAGCCGCTGCCTTTTGTTAACATCGTTTTCCGCAACACCACCCAGGGCGTCACCACCGACTTCGATGGCAAATATTCTATCGAAACAAAATCGCCCGGCGACAGCCTCACCGCTTCTTTTATTGGTTATCATACCCAACCCCAAAAAGTTATTAAAGGCAAATTCCAGTATATCAATTTCAAATTACTACCCAGCATCCAGGAGCTCGAAACGGTTGTGATCGTAGCGGGCGAAAACCCGGCCGAGGTGCTGCTGCGCAAGATCATCGAAAACAAAAAACACAACGACCCCGATCAGTACGAAGCCTATCAGTACGAGGCTTACAACAAAATGCAGATAGACGCCAACAACATCACCGACAACTTTAAGGAACGCCGCATCTTCCGCCATTTCGAATTTATTTTTGATAATGTGGATACTTCCACGGTTAATGGAAAGACCTATCTGCCCATCTTTCTGTCGGAGTCTATTTCGGATGTTTATTCCAAAAGCAATCCCAGCAAAAGCATCGAAAAAGTAAAAGCAACCAAAATTTCCGGCATCGAAAATGAAAGTGTGATGCAGTTTCTGGGCGACAAATTTAAGCACACCAACATCTACGACAACTACATAGGCCTTTTTCAGAAAAACTTCATCAGCCCCGTCGCCAACTTCGGATTGAATTTTTATAAATATTATCTCATCGACAGCGCCTATTTTGATAATAAATGGTGCTACAAGATTGTGTTTAAACCACGGCATAAACAAACGCTTACCTTCACCGGAAACTTCTGGGTACACGATACCACCTTCGCCATACGCCAGGTGGAGATGCGCATCATGGACGACGCCAACATCAACTTTGTAAACGACCTGATGATTGCCAAAGAGTTCGATCTGATCGACGGAAAGTATTGGTTGCTTACCAAAGACTACATCATCGGCGACCTGAACGTAGTGGAAAAAGACGACAAAATAGTAGGGTTTTTTGGACGCAAAACCACCACCTACCGCAATTTTGTGATAAACCAACCCAAGCCCGATGATTTCTATCGTTTGCCGGTAAACGTAGTTGTGGAAAAAGATGCCAACGAACATCCCGATGAATTTTGGCGGGAGCAGCGCCACGAGGAGCTTACACGCGACGAGAAGACCATCTATTATATGATCGACACGCTGAAGACCATCCCCAAATTCAACACCTACATCGACATCATTCAGATGATCACAACGGGCTACTACGAAACAGGATTTTTCGAAATAGGCCCTTACGCCTCCATGATGAGCTTCAACGCCGTGGAGGGCGCCCGGTTTCGATTGGGTGGCCGCACCAGCAACAAATTCAGCAAACGCATCATGCTCTCGGCCTACACTGCCTTCGGCACCCTCGACAGCCAGTGGAAATATGGCGGCGGCGTGTTGTACATGCTCAACAAAAACCCACGCCGTGCAGTGGGTGGAGAATTTAAATACGACCTCGAACAATTGGGGGCAAGCCAAAACGCTTTCCGCGAAGATTTTTTTCTAACATTTCTCTTCCGTCGCAACCCTGCCGATAAGCTCTCGCTGGTGGAAGAATGGAGCACTTTTTATGAACATGAATGGTTTAATGGTTTCAGCAACAAGATCAATATTATCCATCGCAACCTCTACCCCATCAACGACAACCACTTTGAATATTTCCAGCGCGGCGACACCCTGCAGCCTGTCGGACGCGAAACGGCCATCACCTCTACCGAAATCCGCCTCGATACGCGCCTGGCCTACAAAGAGCGCTTTTTGATGGGCGAATTTGAAAGGATAAGCCTGGGGGCTAAATTTCCCATCCTGGAGCTGCAATACGGCTATGGAATCCCTGATCACCTGGGCGGCGACCACGAATACCATCGCCTGCAGGTCAATATCAGCCACTGGTTCAACACTTTCAACCTGGGATGGAGCAAATACATCATCGAAGCCGGACGAATATGGGGAACGCTGCCTTTCCCGCTGCTCAAACTCCACGAAGGAAACGAGACCTACTTCTTCGATCCCTACTCATTTAATATGATGAACTACTTTGAGTTTGTCAGCGACAAGTATGTGAGCGTCTATTACACACACCATTTCGACGGCTACTTTTTCAACCGTGTTCCATTGCTGCGTCATCTGAAATGGCGCGAAGTAATTTTCGCCAAAGGCCTCGTCGGCGGCCTCGACGAAGCCAACCGCGAATATTCCGTATTCCCGCAGGGCATGAACACATTGGATAAACCTTATTTTGAAGCCGGCGCCGGCATCGAAAATATTTTCAAAATCATCCGCGTGGACGCAATCTGGCGCCTCTCCTATCGCGACCATCCCAACATCACAAAGTTCGGCGTACGCTTCAGCCTTCAGTTTACCTTTTAAAATATACTTTTACACTCTTTTATTTTTTATCTTTTGATTACATGCTTTTAGAAACCAAAAATATTTTTAAAAAATACAAGCACCGAATGGTGGTGAACGATGTGTCGGTGCAGGTGAAACAAGGTGAGATAGTGGGATTGCTGGGACCCAACGGTGCCGGCAAGACCACCACTTTTTACATGATCGTGGGATTGATAAAACCCTACTCCGGCAAGGTGTTGCTCGACGGTGCCGAAATCACCAACCTGCCCATGTATCGGCGCGCAAAGCGTGGAATCGGCTATCTGGCGCAGGAAGCTTCGGTGTTTCGCAAACTTAGCGTGGAAGACAACATCAGAGCAGTGCTGGAATTTACAAAATTCACAAAGACGGAGCAAAAAGAGCGGATGGAACAGATGCTCGAAGAGTTTGGGCTAACCCACGTACGCAAAAGTCTGGGCATCACCCTGTCGGGCGGCGAGCGTCGCCGCACTGAGATAGCACGCGCGCTGGCCGTAGATCCAAACTTTATCCTGCTCGACGAGCCGTTTGCCGGCGTGGATCCGATTGCTGTGGAAGACATCCAACAAATCGTGGCCAAGCTCAAAGAAAAAAATATCGGAATCCTCATCACCGACCACAACGTACACGAAACCCTCAGCATCACCGATCGGGCCTACCTGCTCTTTGAAGGATCGATACTTAAAGCCGGCAGCTCCGAAGAACTGGCTGCTGACGAACATGTCAGGCGTGTCTATCTGGGTCAGAATTTTGAATTGCGCCGATGACGATAAATAAATTACAAAAGTCAATAATTCAAATTCCAAATAAATTCCATTATCAAAAGTTCAAATTTCCAAAATATCACAAGCACTTGGTATTTGAAGTTTAGAACCTATTTGTTTTTTAGGATTTGTTTTTTGGAATTTTTCTAATAAAAATTATTGGTGTCCGGTTAAAAACAATAGATTCTTCTCCGCCATTTGGCGGATCAGAAAGACAAGGGTTTGCGAGGGATTGGAGGAGGGAGGGCTAAGTCGGCGGCGGAGCCGCCGACTTAGCCCTCCCAAAAATCCTAACAGGCTGTCATTCTGAACGAAACGGAGTGGAGTGAAGAATCTATTCAAAAGAAATTATGTTTACCGGACAACAATGAATAAAAATATCGACTTTAGAGATTAACACTAATAATAATTCCATGATCAAGCTTTCTGTCGTCGTCATCACCTTCAACGAAGAGCGCAACATAGCCCGCTGCCTGGCTTCCGTGCAAAAAGTGGCCGACGAGATTCTGGTGGTGGATTCGCTATCGACCGACAACACGGTAGAAATATGTAAAAAATATAGCGCCCGCGTGATCAGCCATCCCTTCGAAGGATTTATCGAACAAAAAAACTTTGCCTTGCGCCAAGCTGCTTTTCCACATCAGCTCTCGCTCGATGCCGACGAAGCACTGACGCCGGAGCTATCCAAACGTATTATTGAGATTAAAAATAGCTGGACGCAAGACGGCTATTCCATGAACCGGCTGGCCAACTACTGCGGCCATTGGATCAGGCACAGCGGCTGGTACCCCGATGCTAAGCTCCGGTTGTACGACAGCCGCCGCGGAAAATGGGGCGGCGTAAATCCGCACGATCGTTTTGAGCTTGTTCCCGGTGCCACTACCGCCCAACTGCAGGGCGACCTGCTACATTACACCTACTACACCATCGAAGAACACGTGGCACAAAGCAACAAGTTCAGCACCATCGCAGCCAGCGAACTGCTGGCACGCGGGCGCCGTGCTACCCTGTTGAAAATTCTGGTGAAACCCATAGCGAAATTTATCCGCAACTATATCATCCACGGAGGTTTCCGGGACGGCTTTTATGGATTTGTGGTTTGCCGGATGACTGCGCACGAAACCTTTCTGAAATATGTAAAGGCGCGGCACATCCATCGGTCATCCGAAAAGAAGTAGTGAATCACAAACTCAGATGCCACATTAAATAAAATTCCAAATAACAATCTTTACAGTCGCCCGGTGAATAGCTCCTGAGCGTCTTTCTGTTTTCAGGGGTTCAGCTACTTACTTTTGCAGGAATTCACCGGGTGACTTACTGCATTTTTTATCATGTTTTTGGGATTTTGTCATCAACCTATTTTCATGATCATACGCGAATTGCTTAACATCAGCTCCAAAGTAATTTCATTTTATCTTTCATTCGTTTCCACTTCAATGCACTCCCCTGCGGCTCCGGAAGTGCGCCAGCAAATGGCGTCCCCATTCGTAGGTATTCGGTGCGGAAAGTGCTGTTGCTGATGCCCCACTTGCGCAAAAACTGTCGACGACCATTATTTTTCTTAATACGACGCACACTTTTGCTGATAAAATGATAGCTACGACTGGCGCTCACCCCTTTAAAATAGCGCACGCCTACCTGCCAAAGTTTCATCATAAAATCAGGATCGGAATACATGCCGGGCGTAAACTCCGTGCTCAGCCCGCCTATCAGGTCCCACATGCGCCGGTGCACCACCAGCGGGTACCAACTGCTGCCATTCCAGTCGGCGTGTTCATAGTTTTTGTATTGCGCCAGCAGCTCGCTTTCGCGAAAAGTGTCGGGGCTGTGACCAAAATCTTCGGGAGCAATCACGCAGGGGTTGAAGGTTTTGCGTGGTTCTATTTTGGTTGCCGAAACCGCAAAATAGGGATGCCCGATTTTCTCGACTTCCTGCCAAAGGTAAAAATCCCAATCGGGCAGAAGGTAGTTGTCGTCGTCGATGAGAAGCAGGAAGTCACTCTTTGCGAGCGAGGCAGCCGCATTAAAAGCAAAACAAACGCCTACATTTTCGCTAGAATAGCTGTAGCTAAAATTCTGTTGTTCCACCCATTGGCGGGTGCCGTCGGAGCCTTCGTTTACGTGCACCACTATCTGATGTTGGTAGCGGCTGTGCTCCCGGATGCTGCGCACGAGCAACTGCAAATGCGGCAAATTATTCCAGGTAGGAATTACTATCGAAAATCTGTGTGATGATTCCGCTTCAGCGGGATGAAATGTGATGGGTGAAATGGTCATTTTGATCGTTGTTTGTTCTTTGGTGTTTGTTGTTCGTTAATTGTTAATCGTTAATCCGTTAATTGTTAATCGTTGTTCCCTTCGACTTGGTTCGGCTTGGTTCGACTACGCTCACCAACCAACGCTCACCAACCGACACTCAGGGCAAGTGTTGTTTGTTGTTCGTTGTGGTTCTCAATTTTCGCTCACCACTCACCGCTCACCGCTCACCGCTCACCAATCCCCTCTTTCCTCACATGTATCCTTTAATTTTATAATAAGCAATGGCCACGTATTCGCGCAGCACATCAATTTCGAGCTTCAAATAATTCCACATGTTGTAACGCAAACCAACACTTCGGCCGGGCGAGGTAACCAATTTGTCTCGTTCGTCCGGGTTGAGCAACAACTCAGGATCGAAAGCTGCCTGAAAAGCCGGCAAGCCAAAGACATTTGTAAAACCACATTTACTAAAAGTGTGTACGCTGCGATAAATGTGCTCCGGCGAAGTGACGATAAGTAAAACATCATTGTCGGCGACTCCCTGCATCAGGCGGATGCCGCAGGCCTGAGTGTGTGTATTTGTCCCATGCTTTTCAAAGCGAAACCGATCGGGCGCGATGCCGTAAAGTGTCATCTGCTGGTACATTTCGTAGCCGGTGCTGTTGAGAAAATCACCTGCAGCGGCCGGCATGGTGATGATGACCTTAGCCTGGGGAAAACTTTTTGCGGCCAACGCTGCATAATGGCAACGCATCAGTGCAGCGCCTCCGGGCATGGCGCCGGCGCCCATCACCACGATGTAATCAGGAGCCTGCTGCAAATCATCACCGAAAGTTCCCAGCCGATGGTAAGCATGAAATGGCAGCGAGGTAAAACTCACCACCAACATCAGCAAGGCGATGGCGCCTGCTACTGCCAGCACTCGCATGGCCAGCCGACCAAGGCGGTGCCATAAATGCGTGTATGAAGAGGTTCTTGTCATGTGTTTCTGAAATCCCAAAAAACAATAAAACATCCGCCGGTAGCCGGAGTAAACAATCACAAATAAAAATCAATTATGAAAATCCCAAAAATCAAATTTCAAGTATCCGTAGCTTTTTGATTTTTGGATTTTATTTATCATTTGGATTTTGTCATTTGAAAAATCTTTAAATGGCATCTTATCATTAATATTATCGATTCTATTTTTCCCGCCTCAAAAGTAGCTTTTTGGCGCGAAACAAAAATCCGTTCTATCTTTACCCGCTTAATTTTCTCGCTTTTATGACCAACTTCTTCGGGATAACACGCACTCATCTCTATTATATCGGGCTGGCACTGATGCTCATTGCACTGCCACTGTCGAAGTTTCTGATGAGTGTTTCGCAGTTTTGGCTGCTGACGATATGGCTTTTCGACAAAGATATTCTGAATAAATGGCGCCGGTTTTTCCGGAATCCAACCGCCATGCTCCTGGTGTCCCTCTATTTGCTGTACGTCGTTGGATTGCTTTGGACCACCGATTTCGATTATGCGCTCAAAGATCTGCGGACGAAGTTGCCGCTGCTGGCAATACCCATTATCATTTCTACATCGCCACGCGTAAGTCGCGGCTTGTTTTATTGGTTGATGCTAATATTCATCGCTGCAAATGTGATCGGCACTTTTTTCAGCATGCACGAGCTGCTCACCAAAGAGATCACCGAGATCAGGACTATTTCGCTTTTCATGTCGCACATCCGCTTTAGCCTCAATATTTGCGTAGCCATCTTTGCGGGACTTTATCTCGTTTTCGGTGTGCGCTTTTTTAAACTTTGGGTACGCATCGCCCTTTTTGTGGCCGTTGTTTGGCTGGCAATCTTTCTGGTCATCCTCGAATCCGTCACAGGCATCGCCATTTTGATGGCAACGATGAGTTTGCTTGCGCTAATATTTGTTTTCACCAGCCGCAGCCGTCTTTTAAAATACAGCATCCTGGCGGCATTATTAGCTGCTGTTCTGATTTTGTTTTTCTACATCCGCGCACTTTATCTGGAGTACATTCCCGACGAGCCTTTTTTACATCCGGGGCTCGAACAAACTACAAAACTCGGAAATCCTTACCGCCACGACTCCACGCTAAGAGGCGCCGAAAACGGCCATTGGGTTGGGCAATACATCCAGATTACTGAGCTTCGCAACAGTTGGCAGCAGCGCAGCAGCATCCCGTTTGATAGTCTGGACGCCGGGGGCAATTGGGTGCGCTATACGCTCATCCGCTACCTTACAAGCAAAGGGCTGCGCAAAGATGCTGAAGGTGTAGCTACCCTCGCCGACACCGATATCCGATACATCGAAAAAGGCTATGCCACCGTTTACCAGCCCGTCGAAACCAGCTTTACAAACCGCATGCGCACCATCATCTGGGAGGTGATGCTGTACAAATATTCGGGATACCTCAGCGGACATTCTGTAGCGCAACGCATCGAGTTTTGGCGTGCCGGCTTTCATATCATCCACAACAACTTCTGGCTTGGAACCGGCACCGGCGACATCCGGCAGGCTTTCCAAACCGCCTACGAAGAGCTCAACTCGCAACTGGAGCCACAGTATAGGTGGCGCACCCATAACCAATATTTCAGCGTGCTGGCCACTCTTGGCATTTTTGGATTGCTGTGGTTTCTGTTCACCCTCATCTGGCCGGGAAAACTCCGGGGCATGTACACCGATTATTTTTACCTCGTCTTTTTCTGTATCCTCACCCTCTCGATGCTCACCGAAGACACCATCGAAAACCAGGCGGGCGCTACCTTCTTTGCTTTTTTCATGTCGTTTCTGCTGTTGGCGCGCAGCCACAAAGATTATTTCTTTAAACTCCAATCATGACGCTCGAAAATCTACAAAATAACCCGCCCGACGAGATGTGGTATGTGGTGGTAAATCCCAATGCCGGCAACCGAAAAATTGCGCGCGACTGGGAGAAGATCCGCGAGATGCTTGAGGAGAGCGGTTTTAAATTTGAATACGTGCTCACCGAGCGTATGCTTCAGGCAATAGCCCTTACCACGCAAGCTGTACAGAGGGGTTTTCGCCGGTTTATTGCCGTGGGCGGCGATGGAACCTTCAACGAAGTGGTGAATGGTATTTTTAGGCAAACGGAAGTGCCGTCTATGGATTTTACGGTAGCCATCATCCCGGTAGGAACCGGTAACGACTGGGGTCGGATGTTCGAAATTCCCGCCGATTATCAGCAGGCCATTGATGTGATAAAGCAAGGCAAAACCTTTGTTCAGGATGTCGGAATAGTCAGCTATCGCAATAATGGGTCTTTTGACACCCGCTACTTTGTGAATATTTCCGGGATGGGTTTTGATGCTATGGTGGCGCATAAAACCAACCAACAAAAAGCCGAGGGCAAGGGCAACGCCATCTCCTATTTTATAAACCTTTTCACCAGCCTTTTTGAGTACAAGCCGCGCATCATCGAGGTTACCATCGACAGCACACGATATAGCTTCAACATTTTCAGCATGAGCGTAGGCATCTGCCGCTACAATGGCGGCGGCATGAAACAACTGCCCCACGCCATCCCCGACGATGGCCTGCTGGACATTACTGTTATAAAAAAGATTGGACTGGGAACACTGCTGGCGCAACTGCGTAACCTCTACACCGGCACCTTTATCAAACATCCCAAAGTGGCAGTCTTCACCGCCCGCAAGGTGACGGTACAAAGTCGTAAGAAAGGTTTTATGATGGAAGCCGACGGCGAAAGCCTGGGCGAAGCGCCGCTGGAAATAACACTGCTGCCGCGCGCGCTGCGAGCTATTATTCATACTGCGCCATGAAGTTGGGATGAAATATGAACATCAAAAAAAAGTATCCCTAAACGCCGCCATTGGCGGCACCGCCGAGGTTTTGGGCAGCGGCTTGTAGCAACCTCTCCGAGCCATTCCCAAAAAATAGTTTGCCGGATATTACTAAAGTAAAATGGCTAAATCTTCGGGGTTTTTCAAGGCTTTTTAATCATTCCCTGTTTTTTCTTTCCAAATTTTAGGGTTACGATCGGTGCTTATTACGGATAAAACTTCAACGGTACTGTTTTCTTCATTAATAAAGAAATGAATCATGTAGGGAAATTTTCTAACCACAACACAGCGGATTTCATTGTAACGAACTGCGTAAATCTGTGGGTCTGTGTTTAGGGAGTCAATATGCTTGATTAGTTGTTTCCTGAAACCTATTACCAAGTACTGCCTGCTGTTTGTTGTACCAATGGGTAATTTCCTGAATATCGGCAAGGGCTTCAGGTTCGATTTAAACTTTGTACTTTTTCATCAGGCTTCAACTTTTTTTTAGCTTCGTCCCAATCCAAAAGCCATTCGGGCTGCTTTCGTACCTTATCAAAACGCTCCATGACTAATTTTCGGTGCGCTTCAGGAATCTCAAAATGCTCCTGCTCTTTCGTTAAAGCATAATCGAGTATGTTTTTAATGGCATTAATCAGGTTTACATCGTCCACCTGCTTAAACTGCTCTATGATAATTGCCTTTTGAGCTTGTAAATTCATGATTCGTGATTTTAGATTCAATGACCGTATTGCCTGGACAAAATTATAGTTTTTGTTTTAACCTCTCCTTTTAAATTCAATCAACCAGCCTCGGCGGGATCTGTACCGTTGCACCATGCGTTGTTTGCTATCTTTGTCGCTGAAAAATATTAGCAAATACATGTCCTCAATCACACCGGTGAATTATTGCATGCAAACCATACAAACCGCACCATGACAACACCCTCTCCCAAAGAAACCTACACCGAACTTCTCAGCGATTATCAGCACAAGCTACAAAAAGCCACGCGTCGCACGGCACGGATCAGCGCTCTGCGGGTTGCGATTTTTCTGGCAGGCATGGTGGCGATTTATGTCTCAGCAGGCATCTCTGCGGCGGCAGTGATTATGGTTAGCGTTGCATTCGTCGTAGCGTTTATCCTGATTGTGTTGCAGCACCAGCGCGTGCATCAGGAGACCGAAGAGCTGCAGCGGCTTGTCACCATCAACGGCAACGAACTAAAGGCGCTTGATGGCGACTACAGCAGCTTTGGCGATGGGAAGCTTTTCATCGAACCCGGCCATCCCTATGCCGGCGATCTGGATATTTTTGGCGCCGGCTCCATTTTTCAATACATCAACCGCACCGCTACTTCGGTGGGAAACGCGCGTTTGGCGCAATGGCTTTCCGTACCCAGCCTTTCGACCACAGAAATTAAAGAGCGGCAGCAGGCTGTGACCGATTTAAAAAGCCGGCGCGCCTGGCGGCAGCAGTTTCAGTCGGAAGGCATCCGCGTAAGCGAAGAAACCAATGATACCCGCGGGCTGCTTTCGTGGCTGCACATGCCGGCGGAGTTCGGCAGTAATATGTACCGCGTATTGATCGTGCTCACGCCCATAGCTGGCGCGGCCATGGTGGCGCTGCTCGCGACCGGCGTCGTTAGCTTTCAGCTTTTTGTGCTCTACATGTTTTTGCCGTTGGGTTTCGCTTTCGCTAAAGCTAAAAAAGTACAGCAAAGCCATGAGCTGCTGAGTCGCCGCGGCGAAGTATTACAAAAATATGGCCGTCTGCTGGCAATGATAACTGCCGAAAACTTCGACAGTACGCCGCTCAAAAACCTGCAAAGCGACCTTACCGCGCAGCATCATTCGGCGCTGGCGTTGCGCAAGCTGGGCAGGATTACGCAGGCTTTCGACAGCCGGCTCAATATTTTCGCCTGGCTGCTGCTCAATTATTTTGTGTTGTGGGACATCCTGCAGGCACGACGTCTCGAACGCTGGCGACTACACTACTCCGATCATGTGGAGAAGTGGCTCGACATTGTGGCGCAGATTGACGCGATGAGCAGTCTGGGAAATTATTGGCACAACCGCCCCGACTTTATCATGCCGCTCCCTACAGAAAAGTCTTTTGTGCTAAAAGCAGAAGGTTGCGGCCATCCGCTTATCCATTCCGAAAGCCGTGTGGACAATCCGGTGAGTTTTGATAGCTGGCGCGAGTTTTATATCGTCACCGGCGCCAACATGGCCGGCAAGAGCACCTACCTGCGCACCGTCGGCATCAACTTTATCCTGGCCATGGCGGGCGCTCCGGTGTGCGCGTCGGAGTTTGCGTTTTCACCGGCCGAAATTTATACCAGCCTGCGCACCACCGACGACCTGCTGAAAAGTGAATCCTACTTTTTTGCGGAGCTAAAACGCCTCAAAGCCATCATCGACCGGCTGGAGGGTGGCACCAAATTGTTTATCATTCTCGACGAAATCCTCAAAGGCACCAACTCTGCCGACAAACAGCAAGGCTCTAAGGCGCTACTGCGCAAACTGCTGCACTACGAAGCCTCCGGCCTCATTGCCACCCACGACCTGAGCCTGGGCGAGCTGGCTAAAGAACATCCCGACAACATCACCAACAAACGCTTTGAAGTGGAAATCGTCAACGACAACCTCCTCTTCGATTACAAACTAAAAGAGGGCATCTCCCAAAACCTCAACGCCACCTTCCTGATGCGCAAAATGGGGATTACGGAGTAACTTGTTTAAAAACTGCAATTATGAATTTGAAACCTATCAAAACAGAGGCTGATTACAGAGCAGCGTTGAAAAGATTAGAAGATATTTTTGATGCAAAACCAGGCACGCCAGAGAGTGACGAACTTGAAATACTTGGATTGATGGTTGACGATTTTGAAAACAAGCATTATCTAATCGAAGCACCTGACCCCATCGAGGCAATTAAAATCAGGATGGAAGAAATGCAACTTAAACAAGTGGATTTGATTGATGAAATGGGTGGCAAAAGCAGAGTATCGGAGGTGCTGAACCGTAAGCGCAGACTAACCGTTGACATGATTAGAAAATTGTCACCGCGACTGAATTTATCAACGAACCTTTTGATCAAGGAATATTAAATGTGCTTAATTTTAAAAACAGAGAAATATGCCATTATTTGAAATCAAAAACAGCAAAGCAAAAAAAGTAAACCAGAAAGAATTTACGAATGAGCTGGAACTTCATCATCTCATTGATAAAAACTTGGAGGAAATTTTTGGAATACGATATATCAAGGATGAACACATTACCGAAAAGCATGGTAGAATTGAGACTTTAGGCCTTGATGAAAGCAACAGACCCGTTGTAATTGAGTATAAAAAAACACAGGAGAAAGGTCAACTCGTTCAGGCAAACAGATACATGACTTGGATAAAACAAAATCCAGATTCTTTTGAATTAATAGTTAGGAAGAATTTAAAAAACTTGGATGGAGAAATTGACTTTGCAAATCCACGGATTTTGTGCTTTGCCCAAGGATATAGCATAGATGATAAATGTTTAGCATTAGCTCTTGGTGCAGAATTATGGAAATACAGGTATTATGAAAACGAGTCTCTTGTTATTTCAAGAGAAGAAGAGCCAGAGCAATTAATTAAAACAAAAAATAAAGTATTAACAAGAGAGAAAGAACCTAGGGCAGCTAGGACTGTTGACCAACATTTACAAGGAGCATCCGATGAGCTAAAAGACTTATTTGAGCGATTAGATCTGGGAATAAAAGAGATAGGTTCTGAAATTGAAAGATACACGACGAATGCAGACATAATTTACACCACATCAAGATGTTTCCTTTACATAGCAGTTCAGAATAAAAGTAATTGCTTAAAGTTGTCCTTTAGGACTGTCAATGACACAATGATTGACAATAAAAACCTTACTAAGCCAATTCCCAAAACCCATGGTTATGGTAACATGACAAGACAAATGCATATTTCTCCAAAAGATGAAAAAGACGGAAAGTTCACAATTGAAGATATTTTGGATTTAATAAATCAGTCGTATGACTCGACTCAATAAAAAACATAACAAAGTCAATAAATAATGTTGGGTGAAGCAAATAATTGGGAGTTTTGTCGCCCATCCCGTAGGTGTGGAAATGGTTGACAGAAACGAATCACGCTATCCGCAGCTATCCATTGCTTCACCGCCATACCTCCTTCTCAAAAACAAAATTTCAATCAGAAGATAAAGAGAACAATGAAACCCAGGTTTAGAATACTACTCATTTTATCAGCTTTTGCACTCTCATCGTTGCTTTTCGGGTATTCGTGTACTTCCCCAAATGAAGGAAATGCGCGTCCAAACATTATTGTTTTTCTGGTGGACGACATGGGGCTGATGGATACTTCCGTTCCGTTTCTGACGGATTCCGCTGACAATCCGGTGAAATATCCGCTGAACGACTATTACAAAACGCCCAACATGGAAAAGCTTGCTGAGCAAGGCATCCGCTTCACAAATATCTATGCCCACTCGGTTTGTTCGCCATCGCGCACGTCAATTCTGACGGGTCAGAATGCTGCCCGCCACAAGGTGACCAATTGGATTGATCCGGAAGAAAATAATCGCGACGCGTTTGGCCCTACAAACTGGAACTGGAAGGGACTTACCAATGCGTCGGTAACGCTTCCGCGAATCTTGCAGCAGGCGGGCTATAAAACAATTCATGTGGGCAAAGCGCATTTTGGCCCAACCAACAGTGAAGCTGAAGACCCGCGTAATCTGGGCTTTGATGTCAACATTGCCGGCAGCTCCATTGGGCAGCCCGGTAGTTATTTGGGCACGGAAGGCTTTGGACATATTGCCGGCAACAAAGCCAGAGCGGTGCCTGGCCTGGAGAAATACCACGGCACGGATATTTTTCTGACGGAGGCCTTAACTCTCGAAGCCAATCTGGCCATCTCGCAAGCCAACAAAGAGGGCAAGCCTTTCTTCCTTTACATGGCGCATTATGCCGTGCATGCCCCATTTTATTCCGATCCGCGTTTTGCACAGAACTATAAAAATTCGGACAAATCGGAAGAGGCTCAGGCTTACGCAACACTGATCGAGGGCATGGATAAATCGTTGGGAGATATTTTGCAACACGTCAGAGATTTGGGGCTGGGCGAAAACACACTCCTGTTGTTTCTTGGAGATAATGGTTCGGATGCGCCCCTGCCCATTGCAAATGACTACAGCAGCTCATCGCCGCTGAAAGGCAAAAAGGGAAATCACTGGGAAGGTGGCATGCGCGTGCCATTTATTGCTGCATGGCTTTCGCAAAATGAAACGGCTGCCTGTCAGAAGCAATCACCCATTGCACCCCATGCAGTTCAGCAGCAAATGGGCACTGTCGTGGATATTTTCTCAACCGTGTGCCAGGTTGCCAAGGTGAAACCTCCTGATGGTTATATTACAGATGGTTTTGCGCTTCAGCAGCAGCTTAGCGGCCGACGCAATGAAGCGCGCAATGAGCTATTTCTAAACCACTTCCCGCATGCCCACCGCAGCAGTTATTTTACGAGCCTGGTGGCCTCCAACTGGAAAATCGTTTACCATTATCCGATAGAAGGGCAACCGCGTTATGAGCTATTCAACTTAAAATTAGATCCGTTTGAAACGAATAATGTAGCAGACGAAAATCCCGAACAGCTCAAAATTATGATGAAGGCTTTGTCGGCCGAAATGGAAAGTAAAAAGGCGCTTTTTCCTGAAAAAGAAAATCAGCCACTGGAACTGATTATGCCTGATTAAGTGATCAAATACTTCTGCTGTATGAATGGGGGAAAAAAACCTACTTTTGTTTAAATGATTTAAAGAAATGCGGATAAAACAGAAATAAAAGGAAAAGTCACAATACACAATCGTTAAACACAATATGAGCAACGCCATGAAACATTTTTTCATAATATTTTTAATTTCATTTATTCCAATACTCTCCTTTGGACAGAATGCATACTTTTCAATTGATAGTTCAACATCTGTAGGAATAAAGTTGATAGATAACGGGGACTTGATAAACTCAAGGCTTTGTCAGGTTAAAAAAGGTGAAAGTAAAATAAACTACACCCCGTATGAAGTTGATGAATATGGATTTAAAGATGGGCGGATTTATATTTCTAAGGAGATTCAAATAGCAGACTCATCGAAAAGGGTCTTTCTGGAACGTTTGCATAATGGTAAAACAACTTTATTTTACTACAGAGGAAAGGGAATAAAGACTTTCTTTTTGGAGAATGATAGTGCGACGTTGGTTGAATTGCCAAAACAAGATGCTGCAAAAGAACATTATTCTGAACTTCTAGCAAACTTTACAGATGACTGTCCAAATGTTTCAGATGCCTGCAAGCTTGTTAGCTATAATAAAAGATCATTATCCAAACTTATTAAACGATACAATAAATGTGAATCGAAACCTTTTCCCCATTTTAAGTATGGGTTTATAATTGGTTATGAATTTTCCAAACTAGTACCTTCAGAAAAGCAAAATGATGGTTTTGAATATGTGATACAAAATAAGGAAAGTGGTTTGGATTATTTCGACTATAATTATGACAGTGACTTTTCGGTTGGCGTGTTTATAGACCATCCGATTCTTGTAAGTGACTTTTCAGTGCATGTGGAGTTACTATTTTCTAAACATGGATATTCATATGAGTATACCTCTGAAGCCAGAGACTTAGATTTAATCATTAATGTTTCCACTTTAAAGGTTCCCTTGTTGGTAAGGTATAGCTTGCCAAAAAATAATTTCAGACCGTATTTTAATGCAGGACCCGTTTATTCTTACAATCTAAAAAATGAAGGTTTTTTGTATGAATCATCTGTTTCAGAAAATGGAATTGAGATAAAGGATTTGTTTGAAGGATCAATAATACCAAAAAATGAAATAGGGTATGCAGTGGGCTGTGGATTAAAGTATGACCTTGATTTTAAAAGAGCTGTATTTCTTGAAATACGTTATAGCCAGCAATTTGGCATATCAGATGTTTTTTCAAACAAAAATACAATGATTAATATTTCAGCAGGAATTAATTTTTAAAAACATGAAAAAAGCCGTTTTATTTTTCACGCTTTTATGCCTGGTGTTATTTCAAAGCTGTCAAAAAGAAGCTGAAATTCGAGAAAAAGATTACCCATATTTAATAACAACCGAAGTCTCTGACATAACTAATACCAGTGTTGTATTTAATGGAAAAATTATCAGTACCGGAAATGAAGAAATTATTGAATACGGTTTTTTATGGGATACGAGTGAACCTGAAATTGAAACAGCCAATAAAATAGCATTGAATAATCCTGCAAATATTGGCAGCTATAGTGCAAAAATTAGTTCCAACTTAATTAAAGACACAGAACAGTTGGTAAGGGCTTATTTGAAAACTAACAATCTTTTGGTTTATGGTAATACTATAAAATTTACATCTAATGGTGGGTTACCAGCTGAAATAACTGAAATAATTCCCCTAAAGGGGTATTCAAGTTCAAAGGCTGTTATCAAAGGAAATAATTTTGGGAATGATAAGAATGAAGTAGCTATTTATTTTGGCGACAAAACAGTACCGGTTGATAGTTGTTCTAATAATCGAATAGTTTTTAGAGTACCAGATATTGATACAGATATTGAAGAATACATTACTATCAGTATTTACAATAAACAGGTTAAGTCAAATCATAAATTTAGAGCTTTTACATATTGGAAAAAAACCTACAATATGTCTGGAAACAGCCGGTTTGGCGCTACTGCTTTTTCTTTAAACAATGTTGGTTATGTTTGTTTTGGGAAACAACCTTACGGTGATGAATTCAACGATTTATTTGCTCTTAATCCAGAAACTAATTCTTGGAGTAGAAAAGCGGATTTTCCTGGCAATCCAAGAGCATTTTCAGTTGCATGTGTAATTGAAAATATAGCTTATTTAGGATTTGGCTCAGGTGGCGATACTTATTATCACGATTTGTGGAGCTATGAAACTGAAACGGATAAATGGACAAAGGTTCTTGAAGATGACAGAATTAAAACCCATAGTGATGCCTATTTCGTTTTAAATAATGAGCTTTATATCTTTTCACAAGGTGGATCCTATAAATACTCACCAGCTAGCAACGAGTTTACTGAAATTGATAGGTTTCCAGGAGACTATCGGTTTTTCACATCAGGTGTAAATTGTGATGGATTAGGGTATTTAATTGCGGGACAAAGGCCTGGAAATAAGTTATTGAAAGATTTATGGTGCTATGATCCTACTTCAAATACCTGGACAAAAAAGGCTGATCTACCAGGAAGTAATCGAGATGGAATAGCTTGTTTCGCTATAAGCAATAAGATCTACGCCGGATTAGGCGGGATTTGGGGTGGTGAACATCTTGATTTTTATGAATATTCACCATCAATCGATACCTGGGTTAGAGTTCAGAATTTCCCGGGCGATAAAAGAGAATTACCTGTTAGTTTCACTATTTGCAATAAGGGATACCTTGGTACTGGTAGAAAAAACATAACTGACGTGCTAAATGATTTTTGGGAATTTAACCCCGATAAAGAATAACATAATGTGTGTAACACATTGTATAAAACATTGGGGTTTGAGTGGTTATTCGAGCATCCTGCTGCGCATCAAGTTCGGTGTTTGTGGACAGGAAAGTCGCCTGCAATCCCCAACGTTTCATACCGCCGACAGTTAGCACTCCATTAAAAAAACCCTCTGAAAGCTGCTTCCAGAGGGGTTTTTTATCTTTTAAACAATCTTAGCGGCTAATCACCAGTTTTCGAGTCACCACGCCATCGCTGCCGATCAGTTGCAGATAATACATCCCCGGCGCAAAACCTGTGGCGTCGAGCAGCAGCGGCTCGCCCGCGGGCAGCGGTGCCAGCGGTTTGTCCATCACAACATACCCGGCGGCATCAATCAGCTTTAGCTGAAATGGATCATTAAGTAAACCGGAACCATAAATGGTAAAAAGCCCTGTGCCCGGGTTGGGGCGGATAGTGACCTCGTGGTGCATGGCGGAGGCGATATTTACGTAAAGTACAATTTCTACTACTTGCTCAGCGCTTTCGGTGCAGCCGTTATCGTCGGTGTAGGTATAACGGAGCGTATGCAAGCCAACGCCGGCAACGTCGGGATGGAGCCAGCCATCTATCACACCCGGACCTTCGTAAATGCCGCCGACAGGATTTCCTTCGAAAAGTTCGTAGGGCGGCATATTGGTGCCCAGCAGCGGTAGCGTATCGAAGGTCACTACGGGTGCGGGTATAAATGTAATCGTCAGGGCATCTTCGACGGAACCGGTGCATGGCAACAAGCTCTTGCCCATAAGCATAAGCTCCACCGATCCATACTGAACATCTTCCAAACCCGGAAAATAATCGGTCGTCAAACTGTTGTCATTACCAAATGTTCCATCGCCAGCCGAAATCCATACATGCACCAAAGCATTCACCACACTTCCGGAGATTTCCACTGCTGGCCGGTTATCGCACGCCTGCAGATCGTTACCGGCAAACACGTTGGGGAGTAACGAGATATAAAGTATCATCTCATCCGAGGTGTGTGCGTTCTGGTTGTCCCAAGCGGTAACCATAAGTTCAGCCACGCCATTGTCGATATCATTTGTTCCCGGCGTATAAACAGGATGGGTAACTGCGTGATCGTCAAAAGTTCCATCGCCGGAAGTAGTCCAGAAAATGGTTGTTGCATTAATAATAAAACCCTGAATGACGGGATTGTGGTCTTCGCAAATGCTCATATCGGGGCCTGCCGAAACAGCCATCGTTTCCTGGCCCGTGGGCGGAAAGGTGATATAGTCGATGTATCCGGCATCCAATCCAGTCGATACGGAATAATCTTTTACATAAACCCAACGGAAAGTGGTTTCGCCAGCCGGCACATCAAATTCGGCAAAACCCCATCCGGTATCTCCGGCCCACTGTGCCTTCATTTCGCCATTGACATAAAACTTCAGAAAGTCGTAGTTGTTTTCGCTTTGCACTACATAATAAAAACTTATTTTCCCGGCGATGAGGACATCCATGGTCACAAAAATTTCGCTGTTTTGGCTGTGGTCAATTTCACCCGACCGCATGCACCACTGACCTTCGTATGGATCAAAGTTATCGATAACCCACGGAGCATTCCCTGCAAATTCCCAGTCGTACTGCGAGAAATCACCGGTTTCGAAATCTTCGATAAAAAGGCCAATGGACATACCAAAGAAGCTCTCTGTGGTAAAGCCATAATCGGCTGTGGCTGTAACACTAAACATACAATTGTAGCCAAACGGAGCATCTTCGGCTATAGAAACCTCAAACGCAGCAACCCCTGTAGCGCCTCCATTGATAAAAGCAATGACGGAATTTGGCTGGGTGATGCTCACATAAGGATCGGCGTTCATAAGATGTGCCTGAACATTGGTGGCGCGGCCACCGCCGGTATTTTTTATGTTCACCATCACCGCAATGATTTCGCCGGGTTCGGGATAACCATTGTTGCCATCGTCGAAAGTTATATTCCCAATTGCCAGCGCGGGAGCATAGGCCTTCAGGTAAATGTGGCTGTTGTATACATCCGTTGCATCTTGTATGGTGGTGTTAAAGATAAGGTCGTGGTTGTTGGGCACATCGGTGGCTACCGAAAAGCTAAAAGCATCTTCCAGCATCACCGTTTGCCCGGGCTGTATTGTGGTAAGCGTTTGCAAGCTGTCGATGAGGGTTACATAAGGATCGCCGATGGCAATTTTCATTAAAGTTACCAAAGCCGGCTCCTGACTAATATTTTTAAGCTCCACCGACAGTATGGCCGTTTCGCCATTTTCGATGATGCTGTTATCGCCGGCCTGCACCAATACATCGCGTATTACTACTTGGTTGGCGCCTTCGGTAGAGAAATAAAGCATTTTTGAATTTCTCAATCCGTTGGCATCTTTCAACGAAAATTCTATTTCGGACGCTTCGTAGGGCTGGGTGGGCAAACCGCTGAACAGACCCTTCTCGGTAATACTCATTTCGGTAAACTCATAGTCGGGTTCTAAAGTAATCTTGGTATTGGCCGCCACCGGAGTGTTGGAAATATCGAGTAGCTCATAGTTAAAATCGTCGCCTTCCGAAATTCCGGCGTACCAGCGATTCCACGAAGCTATAATGAGGTAGCCATAATAAAACTCTATTTTTCCGTCGGGATAAAGGCTGACGGCAAAATCTTGCATATTGCTGGTTCCATATTCAGAAGTCCTCCATCGGAAGGTAGCTTTCTGGCTGTTTCCTTCGTACCACATACCACCGCCCGCCACGCCGATTGGATCGCACATCAGTGGCGAAATACACCGCATATTTCTGAAAAGATTATACTGATCCACTATAAAAGTCCAGGGATAGTGGTCCTCCCGAAACATGATGTAACCATCGGTATGCAGGGTGATATCGTGGTAATTTTTACCGTAAAACGGAAAATCAAAGTCGATGGTTTTGGTCACATATCCAGTGGATTGATTGTTAGGATAAAGTTGTTGATCGTTAATTATCGGGAAAATTTGCGTGCCGCTCTGGCTGCTATATTTCTGTTTGATTTTCCACTGATACGGATATGTCCCCTGCGTACCAATCATCTGATTATTATAAGGCTCGTTGATGGTGGCCGGGGGCAGGTCGACGTTGAGCACCTGCGGATTGGTGAAGGTAACAGAACTACTAACAAAAAGTGTGGTAAGTCCATTTTCGGTGAGTGGCACATTGGTTTGGGAGCATGGCGTCTGTATCATCATCCCTTCTGTATAATCGATTAATGTGAAATTGTTGATCATACCGGTGCCGGAATTATAAGGATCCTTTTCGTTGACGAGCAGAAAGTAGCGTGCCTGCTGCCCGGTTTGGACATAATCGAGGAGCGGTGTAACATCCAGTCCAAACTCGAGGGTTTTATCGGATTCGTTGCTGCCGCCGGTCATATATTTGGTGCCACCCTGGTAATCAAGAATAGGGAAGTCGATGATGTATTCCGGTTCGGTGGCTCCCGGTGTTACGGCCACGCCGGCCATCACTTTCAAGGTGTTGCGAACATTGTGCGTTAGCTTAACTTTATAGGTAAGCTGTGGTTCGGTGTTTTCTTTTGCTTTAACCACATGCACCGACCCGTTCCAGCATCCGCCTTGCGGCAAGGTACGGCACAGCGCGCTGTAAAGACACCAGGCAAAACCGGCGTCGCCCCAGGCGGAAGCATAATAACTGTTGGCCACCTTCACGCCGCCAATCTCCCAGTCGCGGATATCGACCACACCATCGCCGTTGATGTCGAGGTGATTGGTATATTGTCCATCGTTATTCAGGTCGTAGCGTATCGAATCGTGATAACCAACAATCGCCACGGCGTGATTGGCATAGGTTGACATTTGCAAGATCACATGCTTACCGGCTTCCGGAGTTCCTGGCGGCAAGGTAGCGTTTGCGCTCGGCACAGCGGAATAAATATTACCAATACCGCCGGTAGCCTCACCTTCCAGATGATTATCGAACCAGTGCTTGAGTGTGTTGAGACCGTCCTCAGTGGTAACGTCGATGCTGTAAAAATCCCACAGCCTGTTTTTCATTGAATTGTAATACTTGTCGTACCCGGACATCCAGCGAGCACTGCCGCCGTAGGAAAGCGAACCGCCGTAGTCGGGGACGTTTGGCGTTCCGACATGCTTAACAATATCCCAGCTATCGAAATAGGCGCTGGCCTGCCCATTGCCGTTGCCACCCCAGTTGTACACAAAATGGCTTACATACTGGTTGTCGGGAATATTGGCTGGCAAATCGCGCAAGCGGTTTATCTCGTAGGTAAAGGTATAGGATACTGCGCTCGCCTGGCCGCATTCGAGCGCTACCTGATCGAAGATTGGCCGAAACCAGGGTCGCTGCGAATTGTCGACCATCACCGGCAACTCACGCCCGCGTGAGGCAAGCGTTAATGTAAGCTTAGGCAGATCGGCAAATGGTGCCAGATCCGCTTCGGTAAATACCGGAAGCCCGTCGATGTAAAGGCGCCCGTCGATAATTTGTTTGGTGCCGATGGGATTCTGGGCGCGCAGGCCAGGAGCAATCAGTAAAAACGCTGCTGCAAATAAAGTAAGGTAAAATTTCTTCATTATCCGTTGATTGTTTAATGGTGACAAAACTACGTTTTTCTGGTTTAAAATTTCATTTTACAAATTTCGAATTAAGATAAGCGGCAGGAGGTGCGTGGCAGGTCACTTCCAATCATTTTTGACTTTAAAACCGCACGTGAAAACATTCTTTTGAGCTTTTAATAAAACAATAGCTTTGCGCAAAAAAAACATGAGCGACAGAGTTCGTTTTTCGACTGCGGCCAAAATACTCGAAGTTATCAGTTGGGTAGCGCTGGTTGCTCTGATAGTTATCCCGGCAATCTGGTACGCCGATCTGCCCGAACAAATTCCCACGCATTATGGCTTCAGCGGCACGCCCGACCACTACAGTGCTAAATCTGCACTTTGGATGTTGCCTGTCATTGGCGTAGTAATGTTTCTCCTGTTTTCAGGCATCAACTTGCTGCTAACCGCCCGTCCATCGCGATACGCTAAGCCAAAACCGGAGGAATTGAGCATGCTTCCCAAAATCATCGTGCTGATGCAACTGTTCAAAGTTTTCCTCACAGCGACTTTTGCCTACATCGTAATACAAACCATTCGGTTGGCCCATGGCGAGGCAGCAGATCTGGGCGCGTGGTTTCCTCCCACCTTTTTCGGAGTGATTGTTATACTCCTGCCAGGGTTTTTGGTGTGGAGTGTTAAAGCTGGAAAAAAGGGATAAACACTGGAGACCACAGGGGTCGCCATCATTTCAAATAATAATTAATCGGCCCGTAAGCGTGGAAAAACCCGGTAAGCATCACGGTATTTACATCATCGGCATTGTTGGCTACACCACGCGCCACCAGTTCGCTGCCAATCTTGTTGGAGCGACGGTTGTAGCGGGTGGCCATTTCGGCGCCGGTAGTTTTCATTTGCTGTAGCTTTTCAAAATATCCGGCAAGCAACTGGTTTTTTTCTTTGCTGAAATTCACCGCTTTCCATGGCTGCCAGCCCTCGGGCAAAGCGCCCAGGAATTTATCGCCTTCCGCCGCCAGCTCGTCCATCCCGACATATTGTTTTTTATCAATATCATAAATGGCCACCGGTTTCCCTTTTTCATATTTCAAAAATCCATCCTTTTGGGAACCATCTGAGTTCTGGCCGCCCTTCACACCCTGATCGAACAGCTTGTCGAGCAACGGAGAATGCAGGTTTTCATTTTCATGATAAGGATTCATCACGGCCAGGATAAAGCGCACCACATCGACGCCCACATAGTCGATAAGCTGGAAAATACCCATGGGTCGCAGCAGAAAATCCTGTGTCACCTTGTTGACGATATAAACGGCCTGAGCAAAGCTGAACTTTTCGGTCAACTTTTCCGCTTCGGAAATCCCATAAAGTGCGTCGCGCATAAAGTGGCCATTGCCGATAAACCCAGCCACGTCGTTGCTGGGCACCAACACCTTGCGCAGATTTTTGGCGTAAGCTTTCGCAAAATCAATCATTACAGCGCTGTTGCCAGGAATTGTGATCAGTTCCACCAATCGCTGCACCGCAGGCGGGTTGTAAAAATGAAACCCTAGAATGCGTCCGTTCAGGTTGGCCGAGTCGTTGAGGCGGGCGATGGGAATGGAAGAGGTGTTGGTAAAAAACCAGGGCTCACCCTCGCTGTTTTCATTTATTTTTTTGAAGATGCTGGTTTTAAGATCAGGATTTTCGGCGATGGCCTCAAAGATGAGATGACTATCGTATGCCGATTCCATGCTGGTGACAGGGCGCACGATGTTGAGCACATTAGAAATATATTCGTCCACAATCTCACCGTTTTCCATCAGATCTTCGCGATTAGCATAAACCTCGCGCAGCCACTCCATCTTTTTCTCGGCTATTTTGCGCACCTGCGCCTTGAGATATTCCATCAGTCCGGCCAGCCCTTCTTCGGAGAGGTCGATGGCGTTCAGCACAAAGTTTTTGTCGCGATTTTCAGGCATCAGACTCAGGTCGGCCATCTCCACGGCGGCGAGCAACAGGATGCCGCTCCCCATTTTGCCGGCAGCGCCCAGCACACTTACTTTTTGTAATCTTTCGTCGTAGGTCATATTTCTTGGTTTGTTATTAGTTTGTTAATTTATTCAGTTCTCAGTCTTCAGTCTTCAGTCTTCAGTTCTCAGTCCTCAGTTCTCAGTCCTCAGTTCTCAGTCCTCAGTTCTCAGTCCTCAGTTCTCAGTCCTCAGTTCTCAGTCTTCAGTTCTCAGTCTTCAGTTCTCAGTCTTCAGTTCTCAGTCTTCAGTTCTCAGTCTTCAGTTCTCAGTCTTCAGTTCTCA
>DASRND010000013.1 GCA_035647615.1 Bacteroidales bacterium
AACTTTACACTGTTCAAATATTAAAAACAAAATAATAAAAAGATAAAACAATGGACAAAAAAACCCTTTACATCGACATGGATGGCGTGCTGGTTGACTTCCAGAGCGGAATTGATCAGTTATCACTTGAAACACAAAAAGAATTCGAAAACAGACTTGATGAAGTACCAGGGATTTTTGATCTGATGAAACCCATGCCAGGTGCCATCGAAGCTTATGAGCGGTTATGTGAAAAATTCGACACCTACATCCTGAGCACTGCGCCCTGGGAAAACCCATCGGCATGGAGCGACAAACTGCTGTGGGTACAAAAACATCTCGGGAAAGTTGCTTACAAGCGGTTGATCCTGTCGCACCACAAAAACCTGCTCAAAGGCCATTTCATCATTGATGATAACACCAGACGGGGAGTAGACAAATTTCAGGGCGAGCATATTTGCTTCGCCACCGCTAAGTTCCCCGACTGGAAAACGGTGGTAGATTATCTGGAAACAAAGCTTGAAAAGGAGGAAAAACTCAAAGCAGTACCTGTTGGGCCGGATACGGCAATCCTGTTTTCGATCCTGCATTCCATCAATGGCATCGAAGCGCTGTATCAAATCTGGCAGCAGGACATCTACCGCGCCAACAGCGTCATTTTTCTGAACGAGGATGTTGACGGCATGAGCCAGGAAGCAATTGAAGAGATGGTGAAAAAGGATACCGTTTATGTAAAAGGATCGGGCACCAGTTTCGCAAAAAGCGATAGCGGCTATACATTCTTTAATTTCAATTTTCAGGATGTTGAGGATGATTTCTCCTTTGACAATGAAGCAGCCCGAAAAGAATCTGACAAAGCTCATAAAAGAGCTGATAGATGGAGAGAAGAGATTGCAAAAAGAGATGAAGGATATAAAAAGCAGCGTCCGGTATAGGCACAATCAAAGTAACTATTTAGATGGTAAAATCTAACTCCACATCACCATGACCCCATCCCCAACCCTTCTCCGCCAGTTGGCGGAAATGGAGGCCCGCCGCACAAGCCGCATCAGCGGCCAGTGCGTTGGCATTCTCTCCGTCGGCTGACGGAGGAGTTAGAGGGGGTCTCAGGAAGCTACCCTTTTGGTAAGAGCCAATAAGAAGCACCCGAAATAGAAACAATCAAAACAACATTTTCATTTAAAAAAACTTTAACAAAATGGCAGTTCACGCAAAAGACCTGATCAATATCATTGTTAGTCCTACCTCTGACATCATTACCATCATCATCGACTATGGTAAATTGAAGCAGAAACTACAAAATCCCGAAAGCCATACGTGGTATTTCAATCAGGGCCTCGAATCTCACCAGGCAAAACTAAGTGACCTAAAAAAGAAATTTGAAAGCTTTCGGAGTGATTTTAACGACTTCGATTTAGACGAATTAATCAGCAAGTTAAACGAAGTCAAAACCGAAAAAAGCGAGATTCCGAGAAGAATGGGTCTGATTCAACAAATTCATCTGGCATCAGTGCTATCAAGAATGAAATATCTGGAATCCCTGATAGAGATGAAAAGCAGGATAAGTGAGATGATGCCCATCGATTATTACATCGAAAACGGTGACGCTCTTTTGACAATAACCGGCTGGGAAGCTGAGAAATGAAAACGAGCAAACCCATAATTTCAGTAGCTTTGTGGAAAACATGCGCCATGCAAGCATTTCGATAAAAAGGAAGTGATAAAATCAGTGTAGAACCTGTTGGCAATAATTGTAAATCATCAAATAAAACTCCAAAAAAATGCTCAAAACAAAAGAATTCAAACAGATGCTGGACAAAACCTCAGCCCTGATTCCCGATCTTTTAGCAGCCTCAACCACGCAACAGGAAGAGGTGGCCGCCTTGGTCGCTTTGCTTACCATTCGGCTGGGCTTGCTCGAAGACCTCGCCGAAGAAATTACCCATCCCGATTTTGAAGAAAATTTCCGTGTAATGCGGGAGAGCATCTTTGAAGTCGTGCAGCTGATAAATGAGCGGGTTTGATATCCGGCACACCGGAGCGCCTGCTAAACCGGGAGATTGTAATTGATAAATGAAAACCTGTGGTATTTTAAGATAAAAAAAACGCTATGAAAAACCCCCGCTATCTCACCAAGTCCCGTTTTAAGCTGGCGCTGGATTGTGAAACCAAACTTTTTTATACCAACAAAAAGGAATATCCCGACGAGCGCATCGACGACGCTTTTCTTGAAGCATTGGCCGAGGGCGGATTCCAGGTTGGCGAACTGGCAAAGATGTATCATCCCGGAGGCATCGAAATCCCTTATGGCTCGTACGATGATATGGTAAACGAAACCCTCCGGCTGCTCAACCAGGAGAAAGTGATCATTTACGAAGCCACCATAAAGTTTCAAAACCTGCTCATACGCGTGGATGTGCTGGTGAAAGATGGAAATACCATCGACCTGATCGAAGTAAAAGCCAAGTCGTTTGAAGGCAATGATTCGTTTGACCTATTAGGTAAAAACGGAGCCTTGGCCTCAGGATGGAAACCCTACGTATATGATGTTGCGTTTCAGAAGCTCGTGATGACGAAGGCTTTTCCACATTTTAAAATACGTTCGTACTTGTGCCTGGCCAATAAGAAAAGCGAGGCTACGGTGGAAGGATTAAATCAAAATTTCCTGTTGGTAAAAAATAATGGACGGACAGGCTGCGTGTGCAAAGCCGGGCTTACAAAAGCCGATTTGGGTGCGGAAATATTGATCAATGTGGACGTGGATGAAATTCTTGCCAGCATTTATAACCAAAACGATTTCTCGCCAACCCGCGTGCGCTCTTTTGAAGAATGGGTGTTTTACCTGGCTGATCACTATGCACGGGATGAAAAGATAAAACCAATCATAGCCGGGAAATGTAAGGGCTGCGAATTCAGATGCAGCGCTGAGGAGGAAAAATCTGGATCAAAGAATGGATTTAAAGAGTGCTGGAAAGAAAGTTTTCGACTTGCCGACAGCGATTTCGATAAACCCGCCATGCTCGATATTTGGAACTTCCGGCGGAAAGACAAAATGATTGCTGGAGGTAAAATTTTCATGAAAGACGTTACCGAAGACGATCTCAGTGACCGTCCTTATTCCGGCAATGGAATGTCGCCCAAAGAGCGCCAGTGGCAGCAGATACAAAAGGCTGTGAACAACGATCAGGCGCCTGAAATAGATGCCGCGGGATTAAAAGCTGAAATGAAAACCTGGAAATATCCGCTTCATTTTATCGACTTCGAAACCACCGCTGTGGCCATTCCCTTCCACAAAGGCATGCGGCCTTACGAGGGTGTCGCCTTTCAGTATTCGCATCATATAGCCTATGCGGATGGAAGGATAGATCATGCCGGCGAGTACCTGAACACCAAAAAAGGTACGTTCCCGAATTTTGAATTTGTGCGGCATCTGAAGGCCGAACTTGAGCAGGACGAAGGCACCATCTTCAGATACCACAACCACGAAAACACCTACCTCAACATGATTCACCGGCAACTGTCCGACGCGGATATCGATGAAGTAAAAGATAAGGTTGAGCTTATGGAGTGGATCAAAACCATCACGCATAGCACCAAATCTTCGGCAGAAAGCTGGACGGGAGCGCGGGATATGGTGGATTTGTTTCAGATGGTGAAGCGATATTATTACGACCCGCGGATGGGTGGCTCCATCTCACTTAAGGCGGTTCTGCCCGCTGTGTTGAATTCGAGCAACTATCTAAAAAATAAATATTCACAGCCCATTTATGGTGCCGTTGGCGGGATGAAGAGCCTGAATTTCACTGATCAGATTTGGATAAAAATGGATGATGACGGCAAGGCAATCAGCCCGTACAAACAATTACCACCCATTTACGAAGCGGTGGATATGGAAGATATTGAGCGTTTAATAAATGGCGATCACCTGGCTGATGGTGGCGCTGCCATGACCGCTTATTCCCGCATGCAGTTTACCGAAATGAGCGACCTCGAAAGCCAGGAAGTCCAAAAGGCTTTGCTAAAATATTGCGAGCTCGACACCCTGGCGATGGTAATGATTTGGGAGTATTGGAAGAAGGAGATCACTGCTTTAGCTCGGAATTAATCTGTTTCTATTTTTGCAGGCTAAGCCTGCTTTTCTAGTTATCAGAACAGGCTAAGCTTGTTAAAAAAATGCGGACGAGGTTGTGCCTCGTCCAAACTCCGAAAGCATTAAATTCAAGCCACTTTAATAAAGGTGGCGTACATTTTCTTTATTTTTGTCAAAAATATTTAGCTATGCAAACAATTCGTTTAAAAGTAAGTGATAAAATCGTCGGTAATCTCATGTGGTTTTTGCGTCGGTTCAGTAGCGATGAAATTGAGATACTAAGCGAGAACAACCAATTCCTCTCAGTTCAAGAATATCTGGAAAACGAATTGTTGGCAATGGAAAGCGGGCAGCCTGATTACATCAATATTGATGAATTGGAAAAGCATCTTGAAAAATCCATTCGAAAGTATGAAGATTAAAATCACACCCATTTTCAGAGATCGGTTGAGTGCGCAGGTTGAATTTATTGCTAAAGATAAACCCACTGCTGCTAGAAACTTCAAAACCGATATTCTTAATTGCATTAAAGAAATCCCAAAAAGTCCTTATGCATACCGCCGATCCATCTTTTTTAATCGAGCTGATGTAAGAGATATGATTTTTAAAGGATATATCGTGGTTTTTAAAGTTGATGAAAGTAATCAGATAATTGAGATTTTTGGTTTTTGTAAGTGGCAGGAGAACCCCTCTAAATAATAAGTTTGAGTAAGAATGAGGACGAGGCACAGCCTCCTCCAGTCACCATGATGTTTCTTAACAATCCAGTTACACAAACGCATTTCTCTAACCAACCGGACGGAATTACATATTTTCAGTAGTTTTGTATTTAAATTTATTCGAGATGACACAAGAAGCAATTAAGTTGGAATTGATTGAGTGGCTGACAAAACTCCAAAGCAACGAAACCATCCATTATTTAAAAATTATCAAAGATTCGATGAAAGAGGAAAATGATTGGTGGAGCAGCCTGAGCAGCGAACAAATATCCGGGATTGAGCGTGGATTAAAAGATATAGATGAAGGCAGAACGATTGCGCATGAAACAGTAAAACAACGTTATGAACTATAGCTTTCCTGTTATCTGGTCGGAGGAGGCAGTAAGAAATTTGGAAGAAACCCTTGATTATCTTGTGAACCGATGGACACAGAGGGAGGTAAATAATTTTAAAACAAAACTTTCCCGGCAACTGAATTTAATCTCTCAAAACCCTAAACTATTTCCTGTTTCAGGCATTCAGCCTCGTTTAAGAAAAGCCGTTTTAAGCAGTCAAACCACCATCTTTTACGAGTTTAAAAACGATTCGGTTTATATCGTTTATCTTTTCAATAATGCTAAAAACCCGGATAAAATCAAATAGCTTCTTTATCACCTTCTACTAATTTTATCAGAATCAGTCCCTCTAAAAAAGTACGAAGTCCAAAAGGCTTTGCTAAAATATTGCGAACTCGACACCCTGGCGATGGTAATGATTTGGGAGTATTGGGAGAAGGAAATGTAAATTTCTCACCGCTCACCGTTCACCCGCTCATCTCTCACCGCTCACCGCTCACTTCCCCATGCACATAATACATCCCAAACATCCCGATCATGGCATCGAAGCGTCGCAGGTTGTCTTCGCCGTATTTGGAAAGGTTTTCATAAATCTTGTTGAGCTTCTTGGGCTTTGTCAGGTTGCTGCCCGACTTCGAGAAAAACTTATCGGCATAGCACAGTATTTTTTCTTCCACCGTAACGGGCATCATGTCGCGGTGGGGCAGCGGCAGATTGAGACGTATGATCTCTTCGCGCGGGATGCCCGTGCCGGTGTGGCGTTCGGCAAAAAGCGCAACTTCTTCGGGCAATCCTTCTCGTTCCAGAATTTCCCGCCCCAGATAGCCGTGGCAGATGTAGGGATGATCGCCAAAGCAGCCGATGTCGGGCGCCGATGTTTGGATGATGCCAATGTCGTGCAGCATTGCCGCCAGCGCCAGAAGTTCGGTGTCGGGCGCGAGGTGTTTATTTTTAGCTGCGATCTTCAGCGCCAGATCACGCACAGCCGTGGAGTGTGCAATCAGAATATTATAAACCAACGTGTCGGGCGGAGCATATTTTTGAAGGATCTTTATGGGATCGAAATCTTGATACATTTTTAAAAAATTGTTTTTAAAACAAGTCAAAAATCAGTCGCAGGTAAACGTAAGCATCGGGGGCAAAATCGCTGTAGCCTTCCAGGTTCACATTTTTCCAGGCCACCTGCACACCTGGGTCAATCGACACCGACTCGTTGAGGATAAACTTCACGCCGCCATTGAGGAAAATGCCAAAGCCGATGCCGCCCTGGTAAATGTCGTACTCGTAGGCGTTGCCGCCCGGGCCTGGGATGAAGCCGCTACTACCGTAGCGGTTGATGAGCGAGTATTGCTGTTTGCCAATCTCAATCCGGCTTTCGAGCACGCGTGTGCTGTTCATCTGCAAACCCGTTTCGATGAAAATACTGGTGTATCCGCCTACCCGGTAAAACTTGCTGATGCCCACATCGATGGTTACCTGCTCCTGCTTGCCGCGGATGTAACCGGTGCGCAGAGCCGGCTCGCTGAAATAAGTTACCGAATCGATCACCATCTGAAAAACTCCGCTGGCGACCAGTTTTACATAGTTCGACTGCAGGAAAATTCCCGTGGTGTTATTAAAATTATACTTCACGTAAAAGCCCGGCATGATGGTGGCGTTGTATTTCATGTTGAGCGGATAATAAATCCACCAGGCTTTTTCCCCATCGGAAATGCCATACTCCCGCTTCCACTCTTCCAGTGACGAAGACCATTCCGGCGGGATATTATCATCGGTGGTTCTGTAAATATTATTGCTGTTGAGTTCCTGAAAAATCTCCTCGTACCAATATTTGTTGCTCAGCACATACTCGATGTTGTTTTCGTTGAAACGCTCACCGCTAAAGTATTGTGCCGAATAATTATTAGAAAAATACAAGCCCATGTTGATGGCAAAGCGCCAGCCCGTCAGGTCGTATTCCGACCAGTTGCGTTCCTCGGGGGTAAATCGCGGCATGCGCGCCTGGGCATTGATGTTGGCTGTAGCCAAAAAGGTGATCAACACGAGCATGCCTGCAACGATTATGGCGGGTTTAAGATTTTTCATAATAGCTTTTATAAAATTCTGAAAAGCAAAAATAGATAAAAACCTTTCGGTAGGAAACCGGAAATAACAAATGGCTAACGACAAATCGCAAATAGTTAATGACTACTAAAGATGGATTTGGGATTTGTCACCCGGGATTTATTTGTCTTTTCATTTTCGTCTTTTATCTTTCATCTTGCCCCACCATAATCCTCCCTTATTCAAATGCAGGTGCAATGGCGTAGGTTTTCACTGCAGTGGAAAAAGCCTTGTCGAAAGCCGCTCTGTCTATTGTTACCGGAATCTGGTTCTGGTCGCAATACTCGAGGAGGTGGCGCGTGTTGAGATTTCCCACCAGCTCGTAGCCAGACATCGGGCAGCCGCCCAGTCCGCTCATCACACCATCAAAACGACGGCATCCTGACCGGTAAGCAGCGTCCACCTTTTCGAACCAGTTGTGCTCGTGGGTATGCAGATGCAGCCCCACATCGGCACAAAGCAATTCGCTTTTGATACGACTGAAAACCTCGCCAACCATTTTACCATCGGCCACGCCAATAATATCCGACAGCGCCACCACGTCGATGTCGCGACGGCAAAGCCAATCCATCCATTCTATAATCATGTCGATGCTCCATTTGTCGCCGTAAGGATTTCCAAAAGCCATTGAAAGATAAACAAGTAGCTTTTTATTTTTCTGCTGACATAAATTCTGCAGCGCCTCCACAGTGGCCTGCGCCTGTAGTAAGGTTGAATTGATATTTAATTTGAGAAAGGTCTCAGAAAACGAAAACGGGAATCCCAGATAGGTCACCTCGTCGAATGATGCCGCCATGCGGGCGCCTTTCAGATTGCCAATAATGGCCATCAGCTTCGATTCTGTGTGGCTCATGTCCAGCATGCCAATTACTTCGGCGGTGTCACGCAACTGCGGAATTGCTTTCGGCGACACAAAACTCCCAAAATCGACAATATCGAAACCCACCTGCAGGATGTCGTTGATCAGCTGCGCCTTTTGGCGGGTAGGAATAAATCGTTTGATGCCCTGCATGGCATCACGGGGCGCTTCAGTGATTCTGATAGGTGTAGCTAATTTTTGAGTTTTCTCTGACATCCGCTTTACATTTTTCTCTTTAACAACAAATAGGAGTGGGAGGTTTAAATTTTAAAACCGAAAATAGAAACCCGGTGGGAAATTCCAAAAAACAATAAGACAAGCTCCAAATGAACTTCAATTATCAAAAATCAAAAAGCTACGTTCTGGGGTATTTGTGATTTGGTTTTTGGAGCTTATTTATGATTTGTCCTTTGATTTTTGGAGCTTAATTGCAAGCTATTAAATAAACCGAATAGCCGCTATCAGGCTGCGGGCTGCAATATTGAGGTAATTGTTGAAACGGATAAACGTCTTCATTTGATTTAATGTAATCCACATGTAATCGTCGGGCACTTCCATGGGGAAATCATCGGCAGCCTCGATGATCATGTTGCGGTTTTGTTCCTGATAGAAACGCCCTCCTTCTTCGCTTTGGTGGGTGTTGTACCAAATTTGATCTGGCTTAGCGGTGAGCACTTCTTCGAGAAACTGAACGTCGTATTCGTTATAACCTTTGCGGTAATTGCCGGTGAGACATTGCACCGTGGGCGCCAACTCTACAATGTCGAAGTTGCCGGCTTCGAGCTTGGCCTGCACCAAAAAATGATACACGCCATTTATTTTTTTAATAATAAAAGCAATGATACCTTCCTGCGAAGCCTGTATCAGCGGCTGATCCCACGACTGCACCTCGCGGTTCCCGATTTCGACATTCACACCTATCACCGAAAAATATTTCCTGTCCTGATGGTAGATATCTTCTTTATCGATAATCCATTTTTTGACCTCCTTAAGCGGGATGCGTTCCACCTCCAGATCGTAGAGCGCTTTTTTGCGGGTAATCCACGATATCACCTGTTCGATGTTGTGCAGATGCCGGTCGCGTTCGAGCATCGAAAGCAACAGCCCGGTTTGCCGCGGCTTGCTGCCGGCGCTAAAGTTGAGCGTTTCGTAAAAGTCGAGCACATCGGGCGGATATTCCCCGAAAGGGATTCCCGAAATTACGGTGCGCGTATCCATGTTGATCAGGTTGTCGTGCTGCAGCAGGCTCTTGATCTGACCCAGAGTGAGCCAGCAAAAGTTGTCGTGCATCTCCAGGCTTTCCGTTTCCGGAATTTCTACGATAACGTTGCGGTTGCGCTTTTTCAGAAAACGCGCTCCCTGCTCCGACTGCAACTGGTCGAGCAAAACCGTGACGGGTTTTTCGCCATTAAAATATTCGAGATACAACGGGCGTCTACCGCCGTGCACCTGGCTGTAGTTGCTCCGGGTAGCCTGCAGCGTAGGCGAAAGCTGCACAATGTTGAGGTTGCCCGGCTCTATCTTGGCCTGCATCAGAAAATACAAAATGCCGTTGACCTTTCGGGTGATGATTCCCAAAAAACCAACCTCCGGCTGATTGATGATGGGCTGCTCCCACTCGGGAACCTTGCCCCAGTTGGTGCGCACGCGTATGCCTTCTATCGAGAAAAACCGGCCAGTGTCGTGCACCAGATTTCCAGTGGATTCATCAAAATGCCAGTTGCGCATCTCCGTAAAGGGAATCTTATGGATTTTTACATGCACAGCTTCATTTTTCTCTTTCATCCAATGGATAAACTTTCCCGAAGGCATGAGGTCGTTCTCGGTGGTAAGTGCAGATTTGAGAAAAGCGATATTTTTTTGAGCGGTATCCATAATACTTTTTTTTAAAACTCGTCGGAGTTGATAAAGATATCCTTCGGCGAGGTTTCTTTTTCCTGATTCTGGCAGTCGAGCGAAACGGTTATGGGTATCGATGGCACCTTGAATGGTGTGGGCAGAATATGTAAAGAAGTATCGGCGTAAACTTTTTTCATGTAAATACCCCATACCGGCAACGCCAGTCGCGCCCCCTGCCCCATATCGATGGTGCGAAAATGCACGCTGCGTTCTTCGGCACCCACCCAAACGCCAGTGCTGAGCTGCGGAGTAAGTCCCATAAACCAGCCGTCAGATTGATTTTGGGTAGTTCCTGTTTTGCCGGCTATCTCGTTGTTGAGACCATAGTGATAGCGCAAACGGCGTCCGGTGCCGGTTTCTACCACGCCCTGCATCAGGTTGAGCATCAGGTAAGCCGTTTGCTCGTCCATCGCTTCGTTGCTTTCGGGATGAAACATCTCGACGATGTTGCCATATTTATCTTCGATGTGTGTCATAAAATATGGTGTAATATGGATGCCGTCGTTTACGAAAGTATTCATGGCGCCCACCATTTCGAAGAGGGAGATGTCAGGAGTTCCCAAAGCGATGGCCGGTACGGCCGGGATGTCGGAAGTGATGCCCATTTTGCGCGTCATCTGAATTACCGCCTGTGGCGAGAAGCGCTTCATCAGATAAGCCGACACCCAGTTGATGGAATGCGCCAACGCATATTTCAGGGTCACCATCTCGCCTTCGCTTTCGCTGGAAGAGTTGCGCGGCGACCAATAGGTGCCGTCGGGCAGCTCGATGCTCACCTGAATGTTGGGCACTTCGGTGCAAGGCGAAAACTCGCCACTGGTAGCGCCCTCCTGCATGGCCAGTGTGTAAAGGAAAGGCTTGAAGGTAGAACCCACCTGCCGCTTACTTTGCACCACATGGTCATATTTAAAATAACGATAATCGATGCCGCCCACATAGGCGCGCACCTGTCCGGTAGGCGGGTCGACGGACATGAGGCCGGAGTTGAGAAAAAACTTAAAATAACGGATGCTGTCCATGGGCGAAAGCACTGTATCGATATCGCCCTTCCACGAGAAGACAGTCATGGGAATGGGCGTGGAAAAAGATTCCCGGATAGAATCATCGCTGGCACCCGAGCGTTTTAGTCCGCGGTAACGCTCGCTGCGCCGCATGCTTTGCTGCATTATTTTATCGATCTCGTCGGCTATGTTGTTATCAAAAACAAAGGGTGCATTATTGCGGCCTTTCCAATGGCTGAAAAACTTAGGCTGCACCTCGCCGCCAATGTGTTCTGTTACGGCTTCTTCGGCATATTTTTGCATGCGCGAGTCGATGGTGGTATAGATACGAAGCCCGTCGCGATACAGGTCATAAGGTGCTCCATCAGCTTTGAAATGTGTGGCACACCAGCGCGAAAGCTCGCCACGCAGGTATTCTTTGAAATAGGTAGCAGTACCAATATTATGATCTGCGCGCTGGAGCTGCAACTCCAAAGGTTTGTCGAACAAGGTGTCGGCCTGTGCCTGCTCCAGGTAGCCGTATTTTACCATTTGCCTCAGCACAGTGTTGCGGCGCTTCAGCGTTAGGTCGGGACGGCGCACCGGGTTGTAAAGTGATGGGTTTTTGACCATCCCTACCAACGTGGCGCTCTGTAGCAAATCGAGGTTGGCAGGAGTGGTGCTGAAATAAATACGTGAAGCCGATTTGATGCCCACAGCCAGATTCAGAAAATCAAATTTGTCGAGATACATGGTGATGATCTCGTCCTTGCTGTAGTATCGTTCGAGCTTTACAGCAATGACCCATTCTTTGAATTTGCGAAAAGCAAGCTGAATGATGTTTTGATTGTCGTCGCGCGGAAAGAGATTTTTGGCGAGCTGCTGGGTGATTGTGCTGCCGCCTCCTTTGTCCTGCGCTGTGATGGCTCCAAAAAATACACGCCCCAGCGCCTTTACGTCGATGCCGGAATGTTTGAGGAAACGCACATCCTCGGTAACGATAAGCGCGTCGATGAGCTCAGGTGAGATGTCGCGATAATTCACACGCGACCGATTTTCGATGTAATAAGTCCCCAACAGCACCGAGTCGACGGAATAAATTTCGGAGGCAAGGAAAGTCTGTGGGTTTTCCAGTTCATCGAAAGAAGGCATAAAACCAAACCAGCCCCACGAGAAACCGGCAAACATCAGGATGACAAATAGAATAATCGCTGCCAGAATCCCCCACAATATTTTTACATATTTCCTGATTTTTTGATGTTCCTGCGGATCGTCCCCCGCGCGGGTGGACGAGTTGTAGTGGGAATTGCTGTCACCGGAGCCGGCTGTCATCGATGGGTCGTTGTGTTTGTTGTTATTCATTTATTTTTTGCAGATTTCGAGCGCCATGGTAGAAATTGTCAAACGATAAAATCATCGTTTTAATATGATGTCAGTGGGATTATTCGATACGTATTCCTACATCGGCGACACCTTCGAGCACATCCTGCCGCATAGCCTGCTGTAGCGAGAAGGTGTACCTGCCCGCCAGCGGAAAGCTAAGATTGCGCCGCACCAGAATCTGATTGTCGTGCAACGCTCCAAAACCTTTGCCCAGCCAGTTGCCCTGCGGGTCGGCCAGAATCAGCTCCAGGGTGTCGCGCGTGCGGTTGTTGTTGGGCAGGCGTGTGGTAAGAAAAAGGTAAAGGTTGCGATAGGCGTAGTCGTCGTTGTTTCGCACGTTGATGTAGAAATTGTAAAAAGTGTTGGTGTCGGTAACATCTACTTCAAAAACAGCTGCCGAATCTTTGTGCCAGCCATCTGCATGGATGGCCGCCGATTGATCGTAGAGATGATCAGTATCGCAGGCCATCAGCGCAAGCAAAATGACGAATAGCAAACCGGTGTAACAGCAGAGAGTTGTCAGTTTTTTAAAGTTCATCCTCGTGCAAGTTTTATTTTTGATCATTTAAAGGTGGCAAAATTAGCCATAATGTTTATTGCTGTTTGGATAACAATGGCAATTGTTTTTGTTTTTCGGAATTGCCCACCTAACGGTTAAACACCTATTCCTTTCCCGACCTCCGGAGCTTTATCATTGAGGATTTTTATTTGCCCTGATTCAGCATGTAGAATCATGTTCGAAATGTCATTACCTCCTTACAAATACCAACTTACGGCCTTCGCCGGAGACAATGCCAACTTTTAAAAACAATGATGTGTACCTTTGCCTGCAAAGTTTTGATTATTTAAAACAATCAGAAATCAATCTATTTATTAATAAAAAAGTAAAATTTATGTCAGAAAAAATCACTGCTCAGATGGCGATGGATTTGGAAGATAAGTATGGTGCACACAATTATCATCCGCTACCAGTAGTATTAAATCGTGGCGAAGGCGCCTATGTATGGGACGTTGATGGGAAGCGCTATTTCGATTTTCTGTCGGCTTATTCTGCCGTCAACCAGGGTCACTGCCATCCGCACATCATCAAGGCACTCACCGATCAGGCAAAAACCCTTACGCTCACTTCACGTGCATTTTACAACGATGCATTGGGTCCTTACGAAAAATATGTGACCGAATATTTTGGGTACGACAAAGTGTTGCCGATGAACACCGGCGCTGAAGCCGACGAAACAGCCATCAAACTGTGCCGCAAATGGGCTTATGAAAAGAAAGGCGTAGAAGCCAACAAAGCCAAGATCATCGTTTGCGAAGGAAACTTCCACGGCCGTACCGTGACCATCATCTCCATGTCGACCGATCCGGATGCCAGAGGCGGCTTTGGCCCCTACACTCCCGGCTTTGAAGTAATCCCCTACAACGATCTGGAAGCTTTGCGCAAAGCACTGGAAGATGACAACGTAGCTGGTTTTCTGGTTGAGCCTATTCAGGGCGAAGCAGGAGTGTATGTTCCGGAAGATGGCTATCTGAAAAAAGCTTACGACATGTGCAAAGAGCGCAACGTGCTTTTTATTGCTGACGAGGTACAAACCGGCCTCGCCCGCACAGGACGCATGCTGGCTTGCGATCACGAAGGTGTTCGCCCCGACATTCTTATCCTGGGCAAAGCCCTTTCGGGTGGTACATTCCCCGTTTCGGCAGTACTTTGCGACGACGAAATTATGATGGTGATAAAACCCGGACAGCATGGCTCTACTTTCGGCGGAAACCCCATAGCTGCTAAGGTAGCAATGGCAGCCCTGGAAGTGATTAAAAACGAAAAACTCTGCGAACGCGCTGAGAAGCTTGGCAAGATTTTCCGCCAGGAGCTGAAAAATATGAAATCGGACATGATAAGTGTAGTGCGCGGCAAAGGCCTGCTCAACGCTATCATCATAGAACCTAAGAATGGCAAGGAAGCCTGGGACGTATGTGTGAAGATGGCAGAAAATGGCCTGCTCGCCAAGCCAACACATCAGCACATCATCCGTTTTGCTCCGCCGCTCATCATCACCGAAGAGCAACTGCACGAAGCACTCGCTATCATCCGCAAATCGATAGAAAGCTTCGCATAAAGTTTTGTAAGCAGGTGTATGGCGTACTAATTTCCGAGGCCCATCGACGTAACGGCTACATTATCAGCATTAAAAGAATATTAATACAGATATTGTAAGGGAATGGAAAAAAGAACCACTGCAAAACAATGCTACTTTTGGCAACAGTTTAAATGGACCTCAAAAACATAATTACGATGGCTTTAGAATTCACAGACGCTAATTTTAACGAACAAGTATTACAATCCAACCAACCTGTTATTGTTGATTTTTGGGCCGAATGGTGTGGCCCCTGCCGTATGGTAGGCCCCGTAGTGGAAGAAATCGGCAAAGAATACGAAGGTAAAGTAAAAGTTGGAAAAGTAGATGTCGACAATAACCCGGGTACCGCAGCAAAATTTGGTATCCGCAATATCCCCACCATTTTGTTTTTCAAAGGAGGGCAAATCGTCGATAAACAAGTGGGTGCCGTAGCCAAACAAGTTTTGATTAAGAAGCTCGAAGCACACATGTAAAATTGTTCTACACCTGCAAGAACGGGTGTCTCAAAGAAAACAGCATGACCTAATATTATGGCCATGCTGTTTTTTTTTACTTTATGCTGTAGAAAGTCACGCCGTGAATAACTCCAGGCAGAAGTACGAATGTTTGGAATTTCCGTTTCAGGCTTAACAGAATTCACGGTGTGACTGGTTCGTGCTTTTGATAGTCATGCCGTGAATAACTCCAGGCAGAAGTACGAATGTTTGGAACTTCTGGTTCTACCCTAAAAGGATTTACCGTGTGACTGCTCAACGGGAACTAAACTGCCCCGCCCATCGTTTATAGTGAAAGCCGTATGTTTGCTGACAATTATTTATTAAAATAACCTCATCCTACAACGTGGAAAACACAATAGACATCAACAAGCTGCAGGAGTTTGCCTCGCTCGAGCTGATAGCAAAACAAGTAGTGGAAGGATTTATCACGGGTCTTCACAAAAGCCCGTTTCATGGCTTCTCGGTAGAGTTTGCCGAACACCGGCTCTACAACACCGGCGAAAGCACCAAGCACATCGACTGGAAACTATACGGGCGTACCGACCGCTACTATGTGAAACGATACGAAGAAGAAACCAACCTGCGCTGCCAGATTATCATCGACAACTCCTCATCGATGTATTTTCCGCTGGTAGATAATCCCAGCCTGAATAATCCCAATAAAATCGTTTTTTCGATTTATGCCGCCGCTGCCCTGATGAACCTACTCAGAAAACAACGCGATGCTGTGGGACTTTCGCTGTTTTCCGACACTGTGGAACAACATACTGCTGCACGCTCCACATCTACTCATATCAAATTTTTGTATGCGGAGCTGGAACGACTGCTGCATCCTGCTGCTGGAAGCAAACAGAAAAAAACAATGGCCGCCGACGCCATACATCAAATCTCTGAAAATATCCACAAACGCTCGCTGGTAATCATTTTTTCTGACATGTTTGAGAGCACTGCCCGCAACGAGGAGCTTTTCTCGGCGCTGCAACACTTGCGGCACAACATGCACGAAGTGGTTCTATTTCATGTTACGGATTATCAAAAAGAAATCGAATTCGACTACGACAACCGCCCCTACAAGTTTATTGATATGGAAGATGGCCGTGAGATAAAAATCCATCCCCATGAAGTGCGCGCCCAATATGTGAAATCAACCGGTGAGTTTAGAAAAGAGCTGGAGCTTCGCTGTGGCCAGTATCAGATCGATTTTATTGATGCTGATATTCACAAAGGCTTTCGCCAGATACTGATGCCATATCTGCTGAAGCGCGTAAGGATGCACTAAATATTTGGAAGAAATTTTAAAAGGCAATAATTCAAAATCCAAAGTGTCTCCTTGATTTTGAAAACACTTTTGTGACTAGTGTTAAAACTCAATTTTTCAAAAAAGTACTATTGACCTGTACTGCGGAGCTGATTCCCTTCTATCGTCTCAACTTAATTTTTCCCGTTTTAAAAGTAAAATACCGCTGAAAAAGATAGCTGTAAATGACCACAACAACAGCGGTAAAGGTCTTGGCAATGGTAGGCCAAAAATGCAAAACCTCCACAAAAAGTTTTAATAAAACATAGTTGAGCAACACCGAACCGCCCACCGACAAAGCGTATCGTACCAGCTGCACGCGGCCGCGCAGCGTGGAAGCCGTGAAGGTAATGTAGCGAGCAAGCAAAAACCCGGTAACAAAAGTGATAGGGAAAACGATGAGAAAAGCAGCAATGTACGGGCTGATGGCTACAAAACCTAAATGAACCACCTGCTGATCAAGAACGAAGTTGTAGATAACGAAATAAAGAAAAATATCGAGCACCAGATTGGCGCCACCTGTTACCGCATAGCGAAATGTTTCAGGCGGGATTAGCCGTCGGAAAGGCACGTAAAACCAATCGATCAGTGAACGTATTGCATCCCATAGCGTCGCAGGTTTTTTGTTTATCAAATTATCGGCTTGTTGCTTTTTCATATTCAATTTGCAAAAATAACAGCTTTGTGACAGCCTGGCAAAGATAAATGGAAAACAAACCACAGCTCCGACCCCAACACTCATTCGCCAATTGAAGATAACGAACAAAAAAAGCCTGCTCCACGAATGGAACAGGCCTTTTACTTAGATAGATTTTACCGGAATTGTTATTGAACAATCACCATAAAATCAGAATTGGAGTAGTATTTTATGAATTCCCTGTCGCCTTTGGCCACTGACTTCATTGCTGGATCAGCTTTGATGGCTTTTTTCAGGTTGGTATTCATCATGCTGGAATCACCAGTACGTGCACCTACGATGGCCATCAGATAATAGGTCTTGGCATTTTTGCGGGCACATTCCAAATTGGTAGCTGCTGCAGAGTTGTTGCCCGACAGCACCTGAGCCAGCGCCAGGTTGTAGTTGCATTTGGTGTTGCCGAATTTGGTGATAGCAGTTTTGTAGCTTCCTTTATGCATATCAATGAGTGCCAGGTTGTAGTTGTTGTCGACACCCATTTTGTTGGCATTCATAAAATGCGTTTCAGCTTCGTTCCAGTTGTTGTTGTAAGCATACACAACTCCCAGGTTATTCATTACCATCCCATTGTTGGCATTGAGCTGATTGGCTTTATTGAAGAAAGTCATGGCCTCATCGGTTTTTCCCATTTTCAGAGCTACCACACCGGCGTTGTTGTTAGCTGCCCAGCTTTGTGGATAGTTTTGAACGGTGGATTTATAGATAGCGTATTGTGTATTCCAGTCGTCGGTTAGTGTAGCGGCATAAAGCAACTCTTCGTTGCTGAGTTCATTAGGTTCGGAGGTGCTCATGCGGGCGATTTGGTCGTCGGTTTTCTTAGGTTCAAAAGCATTTATCTTAATCTCTGCGTGACGCAGCGGAGGCAAAATATGATCTTCGAGTTCAGGATAAATCATGATCATGTTGCGTATTTCCTGTTCGCGTTTTTCAGGATCTGACGATTTTACAACGTTAAGAATAGGCCGCTTGTCCTGGATGGTTGACGCTTCAACTTCTTGCAAAAATCCGTTCCAATCTGGCCCATGTCCCATACGTTTAAGATTGATGTCGGTTTTTGGATTTTTAAAGCTTAACTGCGAATCTTTTTTACGCAACAGCTTCTGGAAGTTATCGAAAACTACGTTGGTAGCGGTGATAGCACGACGCTCCGAAAGTCCTTCGTTATAGGTTTCCTCGCCTTCGGGTGATGCCCAGCCATCAATTTCCATGTCGCGGATGTCCCAGCCTTGAGCAACAAAATTATTCAGGTTTTCGAGTTGTTGCATCACATCTTTTTTCTTGTTCCAGTTGTGATTAGGCAGCCATTTGTCGATGTTTTTCGGGAAGTAGATGTTAGCCATTTCGGTGATAATGGTTACTTTTTCGTAGCCGTGAGGAGCCAGATAAAGCATATCCACATCATATTCGGGAGTTACCTGATAGGCATCCATGCGGATATTCCCACTGGCATCTTTCTGCGGATTTTCATCACCAATCTGAATGGTTCCGCGTACTTCGTTCTGCACGTCGATGCGGGTGCTGGTGGCAATAACGCCATCGGCAAGTTTCGCTTCTCCCAGGTTAATAGCTTTGGGCATTTTCATGGCATCAGCCATTGTCAACCCACTGCTAACATCGCCTTTGGGTTGAAAGGCCATTGCACTTACCATCAGCTCCGACTGATTCATAGCTGGGCTGTATGGAAACTCCTGCGAATAGGTAAAAGTGCCGCCATTGGCGTAGCTAACCGTTGTTCCGTCGCCGTTCACTTTCTCGCCTTTGAGTATTACCGGAGCGAACTGTAGTTCGCCGTCTTCGTAGGTAAGTACCGGCTGGACAAGAACCGCTGCTTTTTTATTGAAATACTTTGATGGGATAGTTCCTTTAACCGTAAAATTTACTTTCCCACCATTGGCCTCGAGAACCTCCGGTGTAACTTCGTAGTTTACGTTGTTGTAATTTTTGGCCATCTTTTTAAGCCCGTTACAGCTTACCAGAGTGACAGCCAAAATCAGCATCCCTGCAAATTTAAAGAATGTAGCTTTTTTCATCATTTTATCATTTAGTTAATATTAATTCTTCAGTAAACAAATTTGAGTGCAAATATAAAAACAAACAGACGTACGAACACTTTTTTTTAACATCTCATAATCTTTTAAAATCAACACCCAAAGCAAAAAAAATTCCCGGCTTACCGGGAATTTTTATGATTTTTTATACTTAAGCTGATTTATTGAACGATTCTTACAAACTCAGCATCCTCATAATACTTCATAAATTCGCGGTCTTTTGCCGCTGTGGCGCGGTATGTAGGATTATCGTCGATAGCTTTCTGCAGGTTGTTGTACATCATCGTCTGGTTTTTGGTGCGTGCACCAACTACTGCGAGCAGATAGAAAGTAGCGGCAGTTTTGGGAGCACACTCCAGATTTTTAGCAGCATCGCTTTCTTTGCCGGCCATCAATTGTGCCAGCGCCAAGTTGTAGTCGCAGGTTTTGCCACGCATCATGTCGATGCTCTTGTTGTATTCGCCTTTAGGAATCATCAGCACGCCCATGTTATAATCCTGTGAGATACCCAAATCCTGCGATTTTTTGAAATAACCTTCAGCCTGTTCATAGTCGCGGTTGAGGGCAGCCATTACGCCAAGGTTATTCAAAATAATACCGTTTGCCGGATCGATGCCTTTGGCTTCTTCAAGGTAAGAGGAGGCTTCCTCTACGTTGCCAAGTTTGAGCTCAGCATAGGCGGCATTGTTATATCCGCGCCAGTCGTTGGGATAAATGCGTGTAGCCGACTTGTAGATGTTGAGCTGTGTTTTGAGGTTGTTAGTGAGCGTAGCTGAATAAAGCAGCTCTTTGTCGTTTAGCTCGTTGGGTGTGGTTGTGGAAAGACGGGCGATATCTTCGTCAGAAAGCTTGGGCTCGAAAGCGGTAACTTTTATCTCGCTGCGGCGCAATGTAGGAAGAATATCTTCTTCCATGGTTTCGTAAATCAAAATCATGTTGCGGATCTCGGTCTCACGTTTATCTTGTCCCGACGATTTTATCACGTTCATAATGGCGCGTTTGTCGTCGAGGTTAGAGTTATCAACTTTATCCACAAACCCGTTCCAGTCTGGACCATGAGCTGTAGTTTTCCAATCCACATCATTTTTTGGCTCTTTAAATTTCACCTTAGTGGGATTTTTCTTTGCCATCGTCTTCATCTCGTCCAGCAGGTATTGCTTGGCAGCATTGGCGCGGCGTTCGCTAAGGCCTTCGTTAAAAGATTCTTCGCCTTCGGGTGAAGCCCAGCCATCGACGGTAATATCTTTAATCTCCCAGCCCTGCAGGATAAAATCATTGAGGCTGTTGAGTTGCTGCTTAACATTATTAGCCTTATTTTCTGGCAGATTCCAGTTGAGGGCATGAAGGTTTTTGGCAAAATAAATAGAAGCTTCTTTGGCGATGAGAGTTTGTTTTTCGTAGCCTGATTTTGCCAGCAAAAGCTCACCCAAACCATAGCGGTTGCCCATGTCGTTGGAATACATCATGCGATTGGCTTCGAGGCCGCTTCGTGTAGAAGTGCTCCAGGAATTGATGTCGCGGGGCATTCCGTTTTCGTCAAGATTCCAGCGGAAGTTGGTCAGGTTGTCAGCAGCTTCCAAGCGCATGCCGGTGTAAATAACACCGTCGGCAATTTTCACCGACCCCAGCGGAAGCTGTGATTTGCTATCGACCATCGTAAGTTCCTGGTCTTGTTTCACGACTTTATTTTTGCCCGAAACATTACCAGCCATCATCAGCTCCGATTCGTTGTAATCGTGAATGTAGTCGAGTGTAGAAGAATAGGTGAATGAGCCACCTGATTTGAAAGGAATGGTGCGATCAAGCACATCTTTCGTAGGAACCACCTTATTGTCGCCGGTCAGGTCTTTAAAATTAAACTCTACGTTTTTAGATTCGGCGCGGCGAATTTTTTTGGCTACTTTTTCACCCACGTGCATCACCGGCTCCAGCTCCAGACGTTCGGTACCATCGTTATAAACAAGCACCGGGCGTAGCTCAACAACAGCCTTTTTCTTGAAGTATTTGGGCGGATAAGTGCCTTTGATAGTGAAATCTATCTCTCCCGCATCAGTGCGAAGCACCTCAGGGGTAACTTCAAATTTGACCTTCTCGTAATTGGTAATCATCTTTTTTACACCACAGCTTCCAAGCATCATGCTCATGGCCAAAGCAATGGATAAAAATTTAAAGTTGATTTTCATTTTCATAGTTCAGTTATTAATGTCAGTAAAAAAATTCAAAGTGTAAGAATTGCATGAGTTTAACCCTCAACAAAACTGTTGGCAAATATACTGTAATTTTAGGAAAATTAGCAGCTTGCAAAGCCATTGAAAGATTTTTTTAAGAAATGTTATCATATCTCCCAAAAACCTCCCAAATCACAATGCCGGCACAGACAGAAATATTGAGTGAATGCTTGGTGCCGTATTGTTCTATCTCGATGCAGCCATGGCAGGCATCCACTACTTCCTGGCTTACCCCATGCACCTCGTGACCAAATACCAGCGCAATCTTTTCCCCTTTCGCAATTTTTAATTCCTTTAGCGGAATACTATCGGTGGTTTGTTCGATGCCATAAATTCTGTACCCCTCGGCTTTCAATATTCGGAGCGCTTCCAGCGTGTCATCAAAATATTTCCACTCTACCGACTCGGTGGCACCCAGTGCGGTTTTATGAATTTCACGATGTGGCGGCGTGGCAGTGATTCCACACAGATAAATGGCCTGCATCCTAAAAGCATCGGCAGTGCGAAACACCGACCCGATGTTGTGCTGACTCCTGATATTGTCGAGCACCACAATGCAAGACAATTTTTCTAATTGTTTGTAAGATTCGGTATCCGGGCGATTAAGTTCGCTGTTGAGTAGTTTGCGCATGACGGCATTATTATTATTAAAAAAACAAAAGTACACTCTCGCGGCAAACCAGGATCACTCAGATTTCAATGTATCTGAGATGGCGAAGATGAAGATAAGAATGGAAATTGGAATAACATTGAATGTTGCGTTTGGGCGACAAAAGGGATTAAATCCTATTTTTGCACATATCAAAACCCAAAAAGCATTGGCCGACAAAACTCCCATCGAAAAAGTAGAAACCCCGCTGATGAAGCAATACAATGCCATCAAGGCGAAATATCCTGATGCACTGCTGCTTTTTAGAGTGGGCGATTTCTACGAGACGTTCGGCAGCGATGCTATCAAAACCTCCAATATTCTGGGCATCGTGCTTACTCGTCGTGCCAACGGAGCGGCTTCGTATGTGGAACTGGCGGGTTTTCCGCACCACGCCCTCGACACCTACCTGCCCAAGCTGGTGCGTGCCGGTCAGCGCGTAGCCATCTGCGACCAACTGGAAGATCCAAAGCTTACCAAGAAAATTGTAAAGCGAGGCGTAACCGAGCTGGTGACGCCCGGAGTTTCTTACAACGACAAAGTACTCGAACACCGCGAAAACAACTTCCTGGCAAGCGTGCATCTGCTTCCGCGCTACTCAGGCATCGCCTTTCTGGATGTTTCTACCGGCGAATTTTATGCTACCCAGGGCAGCACGGAGTATATCGACAAGCTGTTGCAAAGTTTTAAGCCCAGCGAAATCATCATCCAAAAAACCAAACGCCGCCAATTTACCGATCTCTTTGGCGAAAAGCATTACATGAATACCTTCGACGACTGGGTGTTTACCGAAGATTTCTCTAAAGAATTATTGCTGCGTCATTTCAATACAACCTCGCTCAAAGGGTTTGGTGTGGAGGATATCCCCAATGGCGTGATAGCTGCCGGGGCAGCCATGCACTATCTGGCCGAAACACACCACGACAAGGTGAGCCACATTTGCAAAATTTCGCGCATCGAGGAAGAAAAACACGTGTGGCTCGACAAATTCACTATCCGCAACCTGGAGCTGCTGCAAACGCCCAACGAAAATGCCGCCACGCTGCTCGACATCATCGATCGTACCACCACACCCATGGGCTCACGCATGATTCGGAAATGGATTTCGCTTCCGCTAAAAATAAAAAAACCTATCGAGGAACGCCTCGACATCACGGGTTTCCTAATCGACGGCACGCAAATTTCCGGTCAGCTTCAGCAGCATCTCAAAGTAACCGGCGATCTGGAACGGCTCATCACCAAAGCAGCCACCGGGCGCATCAACCCGCGCGAGCTCGTGCAGGTTATGCGCTCCTTGTATGCTGTGGATAACATCCGGGGCATTTGCGCCGCTGCCTCCTGCGAACCCCTGCAAAAAATTGCCGACCAGATTAATCCCTGCCATTTAATCCGCAACAAGATTGAGCAGGAACTCCACGAAGAGCCGCCGGCCATGATCAACAAAGGGCATGTAATAAAACCCGGCGTATCGGAAGAACTCGACAGCCTCCGCGAATTGCTCTATTCGGGCAAGGATTATCTTGAAAAAATACGCTTACGCGAAATCGGAATAACCGGCATCAGCAGTTTGAAAATCAGCTTCAACAATGTTTTTGGCTACTATCTCGAAGTTACCAATGCGCACAAAGACAAAGTCCCCGAAACCTGGGAACGGCGACAGACGCTGGTAAATTCAGAGCGCTACATCACCGCCGAGCTTAAAATCTACGAAGAAAAAATCCTGGGCGCCGAAGAAAAAATCCTCGACATTGAAACAAGGCTTTTCAACGATCTGGTGCTTAGCCTGGCCGATTACATCGAACCCGTGCAACTCGACGCCAGCCTCATCGCCCGACTCGATTGCCTGTTGTCGTTTGCAACTATCGCCATCCAAAATAAATACGTGCGTCCGCAAATCAACGACGGCTACAAACTCGACATCCGGCAGGGACGCCATCCGGTTATCGAAAGCCAGATGCCCCCTGGCGAAAGCTACATTCCCAACGATGTTTTTCTGGATACCAAAAAGCAGCAGATCGTCATCATTACCGGCCCTAATATGTCGGGCAAGTCGGCGCTGCTGCGACAAACAGCGCTCATCGTACTGATGGCACAAATGGGCTGCTACGTCCCTGCCGCTTCTGCTGAGATAGGATTGGTTGATAAGATTTTTACGCGGGTGGGTGCCTCCGACAACATCTCTTCAGGCGAATCCACGTTTATGGTGGAGATGAACGAAACGGCCAGCATCCTCAACAATATTTCCAACCGCAGCCTGATCATCCTCGACGAGATAGGCCGCGGCACCTCCACCTACGACGGCATTTCTATCGCCTGGTCGATAGCCGAATACCTGCACGAGCACCCGATGTTTCGACCCAAAGTACTTTTTGCCACGCATTATCACGAGCTCAACGAAATGGCCTCCTCGATGAAACGCATTAAAAATTATCACGTTTCCGTAAAGGAGATCAAAAACAAAGTGATCTTTCTGCGCAAGCTTGTGCCCGGCGGCACTGAACACAGTTTTGGAATTCATGTGGCAAGAATGGCGGGCATGCCTGCACAGGTAGTTGCCAAAGCTGAAAACCTGCTCAAGACACTCGAGAAAACGCATAGCCATGAAGAGATCAACAAAAATCTGAAGAGTGCCAGCAGAGGCAAGGACGATTTTCAGCTAAGTTTTATCCAACTCGACGACCCGCTGCTCCTGCAAATCAAAGAAGATATCGTCAACACCGACATCAATACACTCACGCCCGTGGAGGCGCTGATGAAACTAAATCAGATTAAGAACTTGCTGCGCAAAGGGTAGAAAACGTTCGGCAGTCCCCAGTCGGCAAGCAAAAGGCATTTTTAAAATATTGGTTTTGACTTTATCAAGATTTAATAAAGACCTTTTTATTAACAAAGAAAAACAATGACGGATCACCAAAACATAGTACCTCCGTCTTCCCGGCGGTCTGCACTACGCACAGCAGTATATTTTTTTATTTTCGGATTTCTCTGGGTAACGCTTTCCGATACGCTGGTAAATCGTTTCGCGCCAGGTTTCGACCAGATGCGCCATCTACAGGCCATCAAGGGTTGGTTTTTTATCGTAGCAACCGCCGTGTTGATTTATCTGCTGGTGAAGCAACAGATGGACAAAATAAAGGAACTGGCCAAAAAGTACGAGCAATCGCGACTACAGTACAAACAAATCTTGGATGTAAGCCACGATTTGATATGGGCTACCGACATAGACGGCAAAATCATTTACATCAACAATGCCAGCACAGAAGTTTATGGCTACAAGCCGCACGAAATGACCGGCAAGAATTTTAATGAATTTGTTGACAAAGAACAGTTTGATAAAAATCAAAAGATATTTTTCGAAGCAATAGAACAAGGTAGGAAAACTGTGGATTTCGACACCGAAATTTCCGACCGCAATGGCCTGCGCAAAATGTTGCGCGACCGGGTCACCTTATCCTACGACAACGACGGCAAACCAAACATGCTCGTGGGTGCTTCGATGGACATTACCGGCTACAAAATTTTTGAAAAAAAACTACTCAACAACAACGAGCGCCTGGAATTGGCGATGCATGGCGGAGGCATAGGGTTGTGGGATTACTGGTATCAATCACAGAAACTCATCGTCAACGAACACTTTAAAAAGATCAGCGGAACGGACGTGCAGGGCGACGTAATCAGCATCAAAAAATTAACTCCTGTCATCCATCCCGACGATCGCGCTGCATTTATTCAGTCCTTCACTCCACAGAATGTATCCGAAGAATTTATGGATGCTGAGTTCAGAATCAAAAACCCTGAAGGAAAATATCGTTGGGTGAGCAGCCGCGGCAAAATTACCGAGCGCGACAGCAATGGCTTGCCAACGCGCATGATAGGCGCCGTTACCGACGTTACACAAACCAAAGAACTGGAGTTACAGCTAAAAGATCTTGTAGAAATTTACAGCAGCTTTATCAGCTATTCGAGCGAAGGCATCTATTTGTATGAAATGACCCAGCCCATGTCTGTCGACCTTCCGGTAGATGAGCAAATCCAACTGATGTATCATTCCGGCTACCTGCGCACCTGCAACGATGCCTATGCCCAAATGTACGGGCATAAAAGTGCCTCCGCCATGGAAGGCCTCGACCTGGCCTCCATTCACGGCAGCGACGACAACCCCGACAACATCGCCTTTTTACGGGACTTTATCACGAGCGGCTATCGCATTTTGAACATGGTTACCAAAGAAATCGACAAAAACGGAAACGCCCTCTACATCAGCAACAATGTGGTGGGCATTACCGAAAACGGAAAACTGTTGCGCAGCTGGGGAAGTCAAAGCAACATCACCCGCCAGGTGCTTGTGCAGGAGCGTATCGAAGAATCAGAAAAGAGATATCGAATGATTTTTAAAACCAACCCGGTGCCTTTGCTCATTTTCAAAATCGACGATCTCACAATCCTTGATATTAATCAGGCTGCCTGCAAGCTGTTTGGCTACACGCAACAAGAACTCACAAGTTTAAATGTTGGCAGCTTACGCGATAGCAACACTACCACCACCGACCATGAACGCATTGTTATGCTGATGGAAGAGCCGACGCATACCATGGAAATGATGCTGAAAGCGAAATCGGGCGCACTTATTCCCGCTGATGTAAAAATCGACAAAATTGAATATCGCGACACACCGGCATTCCTGGTGGCTATCACCGATCTGACTGCCGTGAAAAATGCCGAAAAAATGGTGATCCAGTCGCTGATAGAAGGCGGCGACACAGAACGCATTCGCGTAGCAAAAGAAATTCACGACAGCCTGGGGCAAAACCTAACGGCTGTGAGCCTCAACCTTAACTCCATAGAAAATCCACCGCAGGTAATGGGCGAGAAAAATGCTGAAAGATTTGCCCGCGGACTCCGGTTTCTGAAAGTTGCCATCGAAGAAAGCCGTAACATAGCACACAACCTCATGCCTAAAGCCATCGAGGATTTTGGCCTGGTGCTTTCGCTCCACTCCTTATTTAATCAAATAGAAAAAACCTCTGGCCTGAAAATCGATTTTTACCAAAATATGGACAACGAGACAAGGCTGGATAAACAAATTGAGCTCAACCTTTACCGAATTACTCAGGAAGCCCTCAACAACGTATTGAAACATGCCGATGCCACCGAAGTTTTTGTTCAACTGATCCTGCATTCCGCCGAGATCATATTTACCTTTGAAGACAATGGAAAAGGTTTTGATTCAAAAGATACCAACACCGGCAGAAAGGGCATCGGACTCAAAAGCATCGCCAACAGAGCCATCGCTATGTCAGGATATGCCGACATCGATAGCAACCCGGGGCACGGCACCATCATCACCATCGTAATACCCAAAACAGCCGGCAGTCCTCAGTAGGAAGTTCTCATTAGTTAGTCGCAGGCTGGCATAATAATGCTGAGGATGGCATTATTTCGATTATTAAAACAGTATCTTTGACAGATCATTCATAAACCTATGAATACCCAGGGAAAAAAAATTAGGCTGCTCATCGCCGACGATCATCAGATTGTGCGCGATGGTATTGTGGCGCTGCTGCAAAGCGACCAACACTTTGTAATAGCAGGCAAAGCCTGCAACGGGAAAATGGCGCTGGAGCTTGCCGGAGAACTACACCCCGATTTGGTAATTATGGATGTGAGCATGCCGGTGATGGACGGCATCACCAGTACCCGGCTGATCCGCGAAAAATATCCTGAAATTAAAGTGCTGGCCCTTACCATGACCAACGAGCTGGAACATATCAAAAACATGGTAGATGCCGGCGCCGGTGGATATCTGTTGAAAAATTCAGGCAAGGAAGAGCTTATCACCGCCATAAACGAAGTCCTGGCCGGACACGAATATTTTAGCGGAGAGGTAAAAGATGCAATCGTGCGCGAGATGATGAAGAAAAAGACAACCAACGACCGGCTGGCCGGAGAACCCATTCCACTCACACGACGCGAAAAGGACGTGCTCTTGTTAATTGTTCAGGAATTTACCAATTCCGAAATAGCCGAAAAGCTATTTATCAGCGTGCGCACGGTCGACGCTCATCGCCGCAACCTGCTCGAAAAAACAGGCGCCCGCAACACCGCCGGCCTTGTAAAATATGCCATCGACAATCAGCTCGATGAATAGAATTCGATGACGTACGGAATACAGAGGCATACGGCCATATTTCTCTCAATTCCAAAATTGCTAATAGGCGTTTCTACCTATTAAAATTAGGCCTTTCCCCCATAGGCATCGCCACTTGTTGCAGCTACTTTTGTACTCTATATTACGGAACAATGAATGCCCTGATAATTGGTAAGAATGAGATAGTAAAACAAGCCATTGGCGGCTTACTCGAGAATGAGTTCGATTTTAATATCGACTACATCGATGTTACCAATCCACAGCTTACCTATTATGAATACCAGTTGCAAAATGTCAACTTTATCATACTCGATCTCACCACATTAGACGATCAGGGGCGAAATATCATCAAAGAAATTAAGCTCCTGGCTCCCGATGCGCGCATCATTGCCATGCATTACTACACGCAGAAAAATCTGGTGGATGCTTATATCGAAGCGGGTGCCAAAGGGTATCTGCTGATCGACACCAACCGCGCCGAACTTATCAAAGCCATGCAGTATTTACTGGACGGAGAGGTGTACATCAGCCCGGGCATTAACTGATGCCTAATAAGTAATTTTAGCGCGGATAGGCATAAACACCTATTTATTAAAATAAGCCTTTTATGGGAGTATCAGAATGCTGGGCGCTCTTACTTTTGTAATTGTTTTAGAAAGTGATCGGAATGGTTGAGATAACATTTTAGAATCCGATACTTAAAAAACAATAGTTCTTTACCGAGGAAAATATCTAAAATAAACACTGATAAATCACTCGAATTTCTTGACAATCAAATCTTAAAAGATCCTGCGATGGTTCCCAACCTGATTCTGCTTAAGGGGAAAATTGAACAATTTAACAGCTGGGATTTTATTGCACATCTCGATAAGACGACTGACCAAAACTGCTAACATTACTACACGATAACTACTCGTAACATCATCGCAGTTCTTTTAAGATTTACTATTTAGTTCTTTGAATTTTGATTTTGAATTTTTTTCATGAGGTTTTCATAATGACTGGGTTTTTAGGTTAATAGATGCCGGAGTGAGTCTGTTTTTGAAGAAAGGTGATTTTTTTAACTGACTTGTAATTTTTTAATTGACTTGTAATTCTCCATACAGACACACGCGAAAGCAATTCCTAAACGAAATCTTTTTATCAAAAAGGGCGAAAAGGATTTTCGGTATTTATAAAGGCTGTCAATTAGTTTTGGCAGCCTTTTTTTATTGACATTTGCACCGTGATACTTATTCATCAAAACAAAAATTTATAAAACATGCGCACATTACAAACTTTAGTACTGGCAGGTTTACTGCTTGTGTTGATGCCGGGAACCTATGCCCAGCAAAGCGTCGAGAAAACGACGGGTTACAAATTTACAGATCAGATCAGGCTCAAAACTACGCCTGTGAAGAATCAATACCGCTCGGGCACATGCTGGAGCTACGGCGGATTGTCATTTTTGGAGTCGGAGCTGCTAAACAACGGCAAAGGCGAATACGATCTTTCGGAGGCTTTCGTGATTCGCAACACATACAAACGCAAAGCTGACCAATACGTCCGCTGGCAGGGAAACATTAACTTTTCCGGTGGGGGTGCCTTCCACGATGTTACGGAAGTAGTGGCCAATGAAGGCATCGTACCCGAGCAGGCTTATTCAGGCCTGGTAACTGATGACGAGTTTTTTGTACATGGCGAAATGGACAACAATTTTGCTGCCTACGTAGAAGCCGTTACCAAAAACAAAAACGGGCGTCTTTCTCCCGCATGGAGGAACGGTTTCAACGGATTGCTCGACGCTTACCTTGGCGAAGTTCCTGAACAATTCACCTACAAAGGTCGCAGCTACACACCCAAAACTTTTGCTGAATCCCTCGGCCTTAACTTCAGCGACTACGTGGAGATTGGCTCTTTCACACACCATCCGTTTTACGAGAATTTTATTATCGAAATCCCCGACAACTGGATGCTTCACGGCATATACAATGTGCCGCTGGATGAGATGATTGAAATTATCGATCGTTCGCTCGAACAAGGACATACCGTGGCTTGGGGAACCGACGTGAGCGAAAAAGGCTTCTCGTGGAGCAATGGCCTGGCCGTAGTGCCCGACGAAGACAAAACCGACCTCTCAGGAACCGAAAAAGAAAAATGGGAAAAACTTACCCCCGTCGAGAGAAAGAAGATGCTTTACAGCTTTGACGAACCGGTAAAAGAAAAAATCATCACGCAGGAGATGCGCCAGGAGGCATTCGACAATTATTCAACCACCGACGACCACGGGATGGAAATAGTGGGTAGCGCTACCGACCAAAATGGAAATAAATATTACATCGTAAAAAACTCCTGGGGTACCGAAGGCCACATCTACGACGGTTACTTTTATGCTTCGGAGGCTTTTGTTCGTTACAAAACCATCGATGTGATGGTAAACAAAAAGGTAATCCCCCAGCCCATACGTAAAAAGTTGGGAATTTAGAAATTGATAACATTTAAGGATGAAATAATAAGATACGGGCTCCGTTCATAGGTGCACCAGCGCTATGACGCTTTACGGCTGCCACAGCAAATAAAAATCATTGTCTGAAATACGTTATCAGTTCTTTTATTTTTTAAATCATTGATTAAATCTAAACATTAAACCGGATTACTATGAAAAGGATTATCGGAACAACTATTACCTCCCGGCTGCTAATGCTGCTGCTGGTAGTTGCCGTTGTCGGCGGTTTTTCGAGTTGTAAAAGCTCGAAGAAACTTGCCGCACAGAAAGCTGCCGCCGAGCGTGCCGCCCTAATTGAACAAGCCAAGCAAGACCTGCTGTTGATTATCAACGACCAGGGAAATATGACCGTTGGCCAAAAAGAAGATAAAGTAGCCACCATCGTGGCTATGGATCTGCACGACAGCGAGGTGGATGCTTTGATAGAGCGTGCACAGCAAGCCATCGAGCAGCAAAAAGCCGAACTGAAAAGGCAGGAAGAAGAGCGCTTAAGAAAAGAACGCGAGGCGCTGCAACAACAGGAAGAGCAAAAATTTGACAAACTCGAAGACATCTTCGACCGCGTGGCCGCCTCCAAATCAGTAGAGATGAGCAACCGCAGCATCGAAGAAGCGCTTCGTTTCTTCTCATCGCCCGACGTGCCCGTGCTGATCATCGTATACATCGACAGTGAGATCACCGACTACGACAAGCCTACCACCATCCGCAAATACCTCGAGTATCTAAAGGATCAGGGCAAAAATCCCAACGACATCCACAATGTGAAGTTTGATGCTAATGGTAAAATAAATGAGTTGGAACTTATCAAAAAGTAATAGATCATGAAAACATTCAAAAATATTATTCTCGTAGCGATGATGCTTGCCATGAGCATCAACACCTTTGCGCAGGACAATGTAAGCCCCGAACGCAAACATGCCATCGACAGCCTGGCACTCGAAAAAGTGCGCGACCTGAGCAAATACATAAGCATCATTGGCGACAAGCAAACACCGTGGTCGGAAGCTAATCGTGTGATCGAACGCACCCTGGAGCTCTTTATAGAAGGAGCACAAATGGGTGTATCCTCGCTGGCCACTCAGGAAGTGGAATATTACGGCATACGCACGTATCTGGAGCGACTGATGGCTTTGAATTATGACAAAGTAAAAATCGAGTGGTTCAACATCGAATACATCAGCGACCTTGAACGCCAGCCTGACGGACGCTACGTGGGCGTCATCACCATCTATCAGCGCTTCGAGGGCAGCTCCGGCGACAATATGAAATATGTTGACACAACCAAAAAAGACATTACGGTTTACGTAGAACGCAAGCAGACCCAAATCGGTGGCCGTCTCATCGGCTTCTGGGACGTGTTGCTCGGTGATGTGCGCGTAGCTGAAACAATGCCTTAATTTTTATTATGCTAAAAAAAAATCCGCCGCCGGTAGAAAGCCTTCTTTTGCGGCGGATTTTTTAAAATTTCCTTCCTGCATCAATTAATTTTTAATGATTTAGTAATTATTGACCCTGTCAAAAATAAATTCACCTCCCAAAATTTTCCATCCGCCGCGACAATCTCTACTTAGTTTTGTTTTAAATCTGAATATTAAAATCTGATGATGCAACAAAAGATTATTGTTTTTGTGTGGCTGATGATGGCGGCAACAGAAATATTTGCCCAAAGCAGTGAATTAACCCCAAACAATCGCGGACGCTATCAATACGAAGAGGCATCGTTTTTTGCCGAAACCAAGCAAGTAAATCAATTTTTCAGGCGCTTCAATGGCGATGAAGATATGCGTGGTGCCCGAATGGCCGCCGACGACCCGCAATATCGCGATACCGATCTGCGCCGTCGGTATATCAATGGATTGTTTGACGAACAAAGCGACAACATACCATCGATGCTCAAGCGCGCTTTTGTGGCGGATGTTACGGGCGATGAAGCCAAATATCTCGACTTTCATGGCGGTGAATGGTTTGGCGAAACAACGGTGCGCTTTACGCGCAATGGCAAAGAGGTGTTTCTCACTTTGTTTATGCAGCTTGTTCCCGACAACCTCGGCTCTAAATGGGTAATCGACGAGGTGAAACATTATCCCTACGATAACCTTTATCACCGCGACGATCAGTCGTCCTCCCGTTTTTTGCACCCGCTGAGCCACGAGCTCGACTTCATGAACCTCGACCGGGTGTTTGCCTCCGACGAACACATAGGCGATTATTTCAAAAAAGGGTTTGCGCCCGACAAACTCTCCATTTTTCTTTACGAACTTCGCAACGGCACCCTGAAGTTCAATTACGTTTCCGGAGTCAAGTTTCACTTCTTCCAGGTAGACGGATGGTATTTTGAGATCAGCGAATTCAACCGCCCGGGCAACAACCGTGGCTGGCTCATTTCCAACCTTATCAGGCTGGAAAAAGGACAGGAGAATAGTCTTAAAAATTTTATTTATAATCTCGATTAGCAACCAAAACATTAATGAAAACCCTATCGATAAAGTTGGCGGTTCTTTTTACTGCACTTATCATTTACACAGTTCCGGCAACAGCTCAAACGAAGCTCACTCCAGAGGAAGTTGAGCGCTACAGCGAGGATGCCCGCAAAATGGTTTCCTATCTCGAAACAACTTTTAATACACTCGGCAATCCCAAGGTGTCGGTGAAGGAAAAAGATATCATCATCAACCAAAGTTGGGCAAAGATTTTTGTAAATAGCAAAGTGCAAATAGAAGACGACCTGGACGAAAACCGTGAGATACCCATCCATAAAGACGTTCAGGCTTATCTCAAAGACATCGATTTCTTTTTTAAAAAAGTAGCCTTTAAGTTTGATGTCGAAAAAATAGAGCATCAGATCAACGAGAAAAACGAACTCTTTTTCAAAATTACGCTCAACCGAAACCTGAGCGGCACCACCATCGAAGGCGACAGCGTGAGCAGCAACCAGCTGCGCTTTATCGAGATAAATCTTACCGACACAGATAAAGACCTGAAGGTAGCAAGCATTTACACCACCCTTCTCAACGAAAAAGAAGAGCTGCGCAACTGGTGGAATGAGCTGCCCCTGGCCTGGAAAGATTTTTTCGGCTGCCACATCACCCTGGCCGAAAATCTGCTTCTGAAAGAAATCTTTTACTACGACGATAGCCTGGCGCAGCTCCGAACGAAAGTAGAACGCCGCATGAGCCGCGACACACTGAGCCTCGCTGTGAACGACGATACTCTTACCATGCCGCTCAGCAACGGCGCCCCTGTTACTGCGGCTTTTATCGACCGGCAGATCAAGAAAATTTTAAATCTCGACACCATTAACATTTCGGGCAATACGCACATCCTTTCGCTGGAGCCACTCTCCAAGCTCACTTCGCTGCGGCGCATCGACTGCAGCCGCACCTTTGTAGAAGACCTGATGCCGTTGCGCAATAATATTCAACTCGAATATCTCAACTGTGGCAGCACTTCGGTGAATAGCCTGGACCCATTAAAATATACAACCCGCCTCGAAATACTTCTGCTCAACAATACCCTTGTAGATAACCTGGAGGCGGTAAAGAATTTTAAACAACTGCGTCAGCTCAATTTCAGCAACACGCCGGTAGCCGACATGTCGGTTATTTCCGGGTTGCCAAAACTTAATGAGCTGGAGCTGATAGCCACCCAGGTAAATACGCTCGCACCGCTTCAGACTGTTACTTCGCTTGAACGCCTCGATTTCTCTGAGACCTCCATCACCGATCTTTCTCCCCTAAAAGGTTTGAATAATCTTCGTTTCCTAAAGTTCGACCGCACACAGGTGAGGGATTTGTCGCCATTGAAAACAACGGAAAGCTTGCAAATTCTTTTTGCCGACCAGACTGCTGTTAGCGAGCTTGAGTCACTTGCAGATCTACCACGTCTCAGCCGCATTTATTGCGACCAATCAGGCGTGACGCGCGCTGATGCAATAGCATTTATGAAAAATAAACCGGAAGTGCTGGTGATATATGAGTCGGCAAATCTTGAAAACTGGTGGAAAACGATGGCCCCTGCCTGGAAGCGCATTTTTAAAGATGCTATCGGACTGCAACAGGAACCTGCCAAAGAAGAGCTGCATCAAATGTCGCGCATAAAAAAACTTTCTATTGCCAACAATGCATCGATCCATTCGCTGGAACCACTCTCTGCCCTGCCAATGCTTTACTGCCTCAATGCTCAGGGAACCGGCATCTCTTCGCTGGAACCGCTAGCCAACCTCGGAGATTTACATGAACTAAACTTTTCGGATACACCTGTAGAGGATATACTGCCGCTCCAAAATCTGACAAAACTTGAGAAGCTCTCGTTCGACCGCACCCCGGTGAAAAGCATCGTTCCGCTGATGCCGCTTGAGCTACTCACCTTGGTATATGCCGACAACACGAGCGTACTCGACGAAGAAATGGTCGAATTCACTTACCGGCATCCCAAAGCGCTGGTGGTGTACCAAACATCTGAGCTGATGCTGTGGTGGGAAAAGCTTCCTGACGTTTGGAAACTGCTGGCCGAGAAGTTTATCCATAGCGACGAAACTCTCACGCGTGAACAGTTGCAAACGCTGGTCAACCTGCGTCGCATCCGCCTGAGCGACGTACCCGCACTCGAAAGTAAAAGCATCGAAATCCGTAGTCTCGAGTTTATTGATAAGCTATTGTTTTTGGAAGAGCTAAGTTTCAGCAACACCAGCATCACCAGCCTGGAACCGTTGCGTGGCATGGTATCGCTGCGAATCCTGATATGTCCCAACAACCCCATCGGTAGCCTGGAACCACTCTCGGAAGTTCCTAATCTGGAAGTGCTGGACGTGCAAAATACGCCTGTCGAAAGCCTCGAATATCTTGCACCGCTTGCGCAAATGAAAAAAATCAACTGTTCGGGAACCATGATTAAAAAACTAAAAGGTTTACAGAATTTACAAAACCTTGAGCAGCTCGACTGCTTTAATACAAGCATTCGTAAATTAAACGAGGTAGAAGGTTTGCCGGAGTTGAAGTTGGTGCGTTGCTACAACACGCGCATCAACCAGCGTAGTATCGATAAATTCAAAGATAAAAACCCGCAGGTGGAAGTGGTTTATTATTAAGGGGGCATCGTAGCGTCGATACGTTGCCGGTGGTGGTGTTTTCGGAAGTGGCTCTATCGCTGCGAACTTCTGACGCCTCAGGTATTTCCATTCTAAACTTTTCGTGTGCCTGACTGATAATAAATAATTCGATTGAAATTATTCCTATTTTTGGCTTCCAATCGCTGATGAAGAAGTTGCGTTGATAAATTAATCGCCTTCAGCTTTCGCGATGAGTTTTAGTTTTAATAACTCAAATTATGATCCTATGAAAAAGGTTCTTTGGGTATTGTTTTTTACAGTCCTTTCTTCCATCGCAATTGGTCAGGTGGAAAATATCGAAAGTCTGATGACGCGTAAGTATATTTCGTGCGAGGATATTCGGATCAACGCCACCAATCTCATTCCCGAATATTACCAGAAAGGCGCAAAGGATACCGCCTACGCAATTCTGGATTATTGGGATAAACAATGTATGGGTGTCGAAATGATTGCCTGCTGCAGGATTTTATTTGCCATCGATAGCGGCAACTTTACTGAAAGAACGTATAGCAGCAACATCACCCAGCAGTTGTTTGCTAATGGAAACCATCTCTATTTTAAATATGATTATGAAGGTGATTTTTACTATTCTCGCTGGGATAACTTCAGGATCCAACCCGACGCACTGGATAAATTTACCACCGACCTTGCCGGGGAACTCTTGAAACGAGACAACTTAACGCCCACTGAAATATTTTTCCTGAAATTCTACTCAAAGGATTATGAGCATGTGTTTGCAATGCTGCAGACAGATGCATTTAATGGAACCCTTATCCAAAAACTCTATTATGCTGAAGTGCAACGTTACATCAAGCAAGTGATATTTCATGGCGATTTTCTCTATGGCGTCTGGATTCCGCAGGACAACCTACAAACAATCGGCACGCACCTATCGCTGGGTTTTCGCGGAGGCATACAATTCAAGCGACTGACTGCAGATGCTTCCATGATATTTCGCGTCGGAAAGGCGCCCGAAGTTTATCAGGTGTATAAAAATGATTCCATCTGGAACACCGACCACCATATTGGAGGCTACCTGGGATTGGATGCAGGATTTGAAATGTTCAGATTAAAAAGGAGCAGCTTCAACCTCATTGGTGGAGTTGCGGTGGATTTAATTGACGTTTTGAACATTAAAGACGCAAATTGCACCAATGAAATTACCAAGACCCTAACCTCTTTAAATTTGAATTTTGGATTGGGTTACAGATATTATCTGAATCAATTCAGCTATCTGGGTTTGGATTTTAAATATAATGCAGTCGATTTCAAAAATCCTTCCGGAACTAATTTGGATGGAAATGTCTGGACCATCAATTTTCTTTACGGCTTTACCGGAAATCGCTACAATGCGGCCAGATTAAAAGAACTGGATTACAAGCAATAATATAACAAGGATTCGTTCCGATACCCGGCTTCCAATTAATGTATTTCGGTAACCAATCATCATTTTGAATTTTTCAAAAAACCTTAAATGGTTCCATTATTACAAGACCCTCACTTCTTAGTTACGGGAATTTTTCTATTTTAGCCCCATCTAACATTTAAAAACTTAACGTAATGGAAAACACAAACGCAACAACAAATTATCAAAACAGCTATGCACCGCCGGTACAGCCTGCGGTAACCGTCGGCGACTGGGTGCTAACCCTTCTTATCACGGCTATTCCAATCGTGGGGATAATTATGCTTTTTGTATGGGCATTTTCGGGCGGCAATAACGTAAGCAAAGCCAACTGGGCCAAGGCCGCGTTGATATGGATGCTGGTGGGTCTGGTGCTTGGAGTACTGTTTTGGGGAGCTATCGGCTCGATGCTTATGGGTGCTTTTTATTAAAACGCATCGTTAGTTATCTTCGGCAAACCATTCGGTATAGGAGGTAACGGTTTCCCAAAGTTTCAGGTGGTGGAGTTTCACATTGGCGGGCAAAGCGGCCTGGATGCGGGCTGCAAAATCGATAATCAGATTTTCGCTCGTCGGCTGATACTCCACCACTACTATTCGATCGTAATGCTGTTTCATCATTTGCAGAAGCTGAGCCGGCGTGTCCTTACGCAATATCAGCGAATGATCCAGAGCATCAGTAATCAATCCTTTGATGATCCTTTTTAAATCTTTAAAGTCGATAACCATACCATATTTGGGTGAGGAAGGGTCGTCAACCGGCTCGCCGATAAGCGTTACCAACAATTCGTAGGAATGTCCGTGAATGTTGCTGCACAACCCGTCGTGACCGGGCAATGCGTGCGCCATATCGAATTTATAGGCTTTGGTAATTCTAATCTTTGCCATGTGTTAATTGGTTTTTGTATTAATGGAATATCTTATAATTAATACTTTTTCGCGAAGCCTGATCCGTAATGTGCAGCAGATAAAAGCCGTGGGGCAATTCCGTCAGGCTAATGCTGTTCAGCTTTTGGCCGTCGGCTTGTACTGTGGTAATGATGCGGCCGGTTGCATCCGAGAGCGAATATATGAGCGGTTGCTGCGTCACCTCCAGCGTACTGTTGATGTAAAGAATATCTGCGGTGGGATTTGGATAAACCGAAAAGTCGGAAGCACTAAAATACGGCTCGTCGATACCGCTGGGATCAAACCAAACGATTTCCACAAATTCAGGATGATCGATGTAGGGATTGCGATTGTTCTGAATGGCGTATACCGCGTTGTTGCGAGCTATCTCTTTGGCGCTCACCGGATCATCCTGGTGCCAGGAGTGCAGAAGCTGCAATGCCCAGCTTTTGGGCTGCGAACCATTTACCATCGGGCTGCCCGGCCAGTTGCTGTCTTCGCCTAAGTAACGGGTCGCCATATAAAAATAGGTGCGGGCAAAATCGCCTTTATAAGCATCGATAGGTTCAAACACCACGCTGGAGTATCCGGGTGTGATGCTGGTTCCGAGCTTGCTGCCGTTGAGCGACGTCCAGCTGGCAGTTCCCACTTCTCCGTAAGGATAATTGTCGCGTTTACCGTTTACGTAGCCATCGGTAGGATAGATATGAAAAAGATCGGTGTTCATAGGTGCCACAGTGCCGCCAAACCAGCTTCGCGGAAACGAATGTTCACGGTTGTAGCAGTCGCCTTCGCTGTTGTAGTTGCCACACTGATCAGAGAAAAAGGTGTACTGATATGGAGGCGTTCCACCAGGAACATCCGAATACATATCCCAAACTTTGCCATTGGCTTTTTTGTCGGTATTCTCAAAAGAATTCCAAAGGGCGCTGTAACTGATGGCGTTGTGACCTTTGATGATAGTATGAAGCGCCTGCTGCATGGCGGTGCCTTCCAGCCCTATGGCACTGTTGTAATAACCGGCAGGCTCCTGCGCTGCAGCAGTAAGGAATACAAAAAGAAAGTACGAAAAATAGAGTTTCTTCATCCTAAGATTTATAAAATATTAAAATATTTAAGGATTAAAAATATGCCAATACCCATCACCAATGCGCCACCCGCAAGCAATATGCGCATCGCCAGCAGAAATCGGTGGCTCATGCGGCCAAAGAAAAAAGCAACCGTTACCACAATCGCAAAAACAACAGCAACAGCGATAAGCGTTTCGTTAAAAGAGGCGGAAAGGAAAGGCAAAATGACTCCGAGCATGAAAATATTGATACCCACCGCCGCAGCATAGCCAAGCATCACCGGTGTGCTTGTGAGTTCCCAGACCATCTCATTAAACTTAGGGTTGAAAGATTTGATTACAATTTTTAGCCCCAGCAAAAGCAAAATAGCCGGAGCTACCACTTGCATGCTGTCGCTGATGAGTGAGCGTAGCCAAAGTCCACCCGAAAAACCGAGCCAGACATAGGCCATATTTATTAATACAATGCTAATCGCGATTTTAAAAACAAAACGCTTGCGTGCTTCTTTGAGAAAGCCATTTAGATAAATGGTGGCAAAAGTGTCGGTGGCCATGCCCACAAAGATCAAAATCAGCAATATGCTATTCAAAATCAGACGAGTATTAGTATGAAAATAAAGAGACCAAAAGTATCAAAAAAACTGCTTTCACTCGCTTTCGATACCTTACATGGCACGAGGCTGCTTGTTAGTTGCATGTTTTGGCTCTGCTATAAATTCCAAAAAGCAGTAAAACAAATCATAATATTCAAGACTTTTTCAGCCCATCTCTACCAAACTTCTATCCTCTTTCAAACAAGCGCCACAATTTTTTCGAGCCACTGCGCATCGGTGTCGTCGAAGGAGGCAAGGTCGGCGCAATCCACATCGAGCACGCCATAAATATGTCCGCCCTCATCGCGCAGTGGAACTACTATTTCGGAGCGCGAGCGCGAGTCGCAGGCAATGTGTCCGGGAAATTGATGCACGTCAGCAACCACAATAGTTTCGCCGTGGTTGATAGCTTTCCAACAAACGCCAATATTTTTCTTTAGCACCTGGCAGGCCACAGGCCCCTGGTAGCTGCGCACGATAAGCTCACCCTGATCGAGGCAATAGAATCCCGTCCAAAAGAAATAATCCATCTTATGGTGCAGCACAGCGACAATGGTTGCCATGCGTGCTTCGCGGTTGCGGGTGGCGGTTAGCAGCTCTTTCAGTTGTGTGTAGAGCCGTTGGTAACGCCCCGCCTTTTTCTTTTCGTCCATCATAAATTTATTTTAAATGGCTTAACGCAATGTGCCGGCGAATGTTTTGGCCGGACGACACCACTTGTCTTCATGGAATATTTCGGAATAAAAAACTGTCCGCGGACTTTTAAACTTTACTCTCCTACCTCCCATTGCCTGAACCGGAATGGGTCGGGCTGGCCGTTGCGCACCGGGCGCATGCGAAAGGTAAACTGATAATCTGCTGCCGGCAGCAAGTATTGCGGATGAGTTCGTGATCCCCAGCTATCATCACCGCCAACGCCCATCTGCTTCAAATCGACAGTCACGAAAACAGTGTCGCGCAAAGTGATATCGTTGGTATGACGGTAATTGCTCTTGGTACCCTGGTCGAAATCTTCGATGCTATTGTGCAACGTCGAGCCTGAAAACATGGGCAATCCATCAATTAGCAATCCGTTGCCGGCATCATCCGTCAGCATCATCCAGCGGATGTCAGTTTTATTACCATTCTCCTGCGGGCGGACATAGGGGAAATATTGTTCGGCAGCAGTACTGTTGTATTTGCCGACGAAAGCTCCTGTGTTTCGGTCGATATAATTTTCGTGCGGCCCACGGCCAAACCACTGTAGGTTGTCGTAACGTCCGGGCATTGCCCAGCGCATCCCAAAACGCGGCAGCTCCGGACGGAGCGTGCGCAGGTCGATGTAGGTTGCCAGCACTTTGTTTCTGGTCATGGTTTTCATTTGTGACATGTTTTCAAAATCCAGATAAAGAATCAGATTTTTCTCGTCTCCGCTAGGTGGCTTCGCAGCATTTGCTTTGATTTCTTCGGCAGTACGGGCAACATCCCAAAGCCTGAATTCGTCAATCTTACCCCGAAATAACCGCTCGCCCTGCCGGTAGCCGCCTAAATAGCTCTCTCCGGAAAAGTCGGCTGCCACACCGTCGGTGATCGTATTTTCTGAAATCAAATCTCCATCCAAATAAAATTTCACTATTCCTTTGGTGCTGCTGTAAACCGCCGAAATCAGATACCATTGGGCATCGGCAAAAGGAAAATCCAGCGTTATCTGCTCATTGCCGGCCAGACAGAAACACAATTTTCCGTTGTCACGAAATTCGTAATGCAGACGGTTTTTTGCCCATTCGGCATTATCCCAGATGGTATTGTTGCTGCCGAAAGCCGAAGGATAGACTAGTGTTTCGATTGTAAAATCCATCAATTTATCTGAATATTCATAATCGAGCTGCAGCTTGGAGGGCAATGCATCGAGGTCGAGTGCGCGGCCAAAACCTGCGCGTGAAGTCGAAAGCACTTCCACATCAGGATCGGGTGGCGGCAGCATTGTCAGCCGCTCGTCCACCATCACTTCGCCGCGCCCGTTAATCGTGTATTCTACAACCAGATCCGCCATTACTTCGGGCAGATAATAAGCGGCCGTGAAAATCGCCTGGCTGCCATCGATGGCTGTAAAAGTTGCTTTGCGCAAAACTCTGGTTTCGGGAGCTGTCTTCCAGATCTTACACCGTTTATCCAGCCCGTTGCCAAAATCATTATCGGTTGGTGCACGCCAAAAGTTAAAATCCATCGGCTTCTCCAGCAACTCCTTTCCGTCGGCTGTCCATCGCACCATTTCACCACTATTTTTATTAAAATCTATTTTAAAATCTTTTCCGCTAAAGCGTAATAAGCCCTCCAGTTCAATTACTTGCAGCTCACCGGCAGCCGGCGGAACAACTTTTACAGGCGGCATATAGTTAGGGATGGGAAACTGAGCTGTTGCCACGGGATAACCTGCCGGCAGCAACCCATCGGCACCATTGGTTTGCAGGCTGAAATTGATAAAATACTCCTCACCCGCCTGCTGATGCAATGTGTCGTAAGCCAGATCGAAGGTGCGGCTGGTTTGCGCTGCCACTGCAGGGCGCTTGATAACTCCTTCCAGCAATATGCGTCCTTGCGACATTATTTCCCACCGCAGGTTGAAATGTGAAAGGTTCAAAAAGTCGTGTTGGTTAATGATATGAAAGCGTCCGCCCAGTGGATTCACCGGCACAATTTCCAAAGGCTGATATACCTTTTTCACCTCTGCCATCGCAGGGTGCGGCGTGCGGTCGGGCGAAACCAGTCCGTTGATGCAGAAGTTTCCATCGCTCGGAACATCCTTGCCGCCAAAGTCGCCACCATAAGCATAATATTGCGTGCCGGATTCTTCGGAAACCAAAATCCCCTGATCCACCCAGTCCCAGATAAAGCCGCCCTGCAGATGGTCGTATTTTTTTATCACATCCCAATAATCCTGCAGGTTGCCGGTGCTGTTACCCATCGCGTGCGCATATTCACACAAAATGAGCGGCCGCGTTTGTGGCTGCTGCGCATATTTTTCGATGTATTCGATGGAAGCGTACATCGGACAGAAAATATCGGTGTTGGGTCCCAGCAGGGCACGCTCGTACTGAACCGGTCGGGACGGGTCGCGCTGCTTGAGCCATTCGTAACATGCTGTGAAGTTAACACCGTCGCCGGCCTCGTTGCCCATCGACCAGATAATAATCGACGGGTAGTTTTTGTCGCGCTCCATCATATTTTGCACCCTCTCGAGATGCGCTTTGCGCCACAGCGTATCTTTGGCCAGACTGCGCTCGCCATAGCCCATGCCGTGCGATTCGATGTTGGCTTCGTCGATCACATAAAGGCCATACTTATCGCACAGGCTGTACCAGCGCGGGTCGTCGGGATAGTGACAGGTGCGCACGGCGTTCACGTTGTGGAGCTTCATCAGCCGGACATCGTCGAGCATGGAAGCCTCGCTGATAACATGTCCGGTCAGTGGGTCATGTTCGTGGCGGTTGACGCCCCGCAGCATTACTGCCTCTCCATTAACTAACAATTGACCATTTTTAATTTCGATATTTCTAAATCCGGTTTTTGCCGAAACTACTTCCTGCACACCGATTTTTGGTTCTGTCAAAGTAAGCACCACCGTATAAAGCTCCGGTGTTTCGGCCGTCCAGCGGCGTGGCGATTTTATTTTTGTATTAAAAGTAATAGTAGTTGCATCGTGCCCGCCGAGTTTTATTTCCCGGGTTTGCTCGTCAATCAGGCTTCCGGTGGATTTGCCGAAGAGCTGAAGTTTGAGAGTAGCTTTCTGTGTTTTTTGTGGGTCGTAATTATGCAGCAACACCTTTGTTTTCATAACGCCATCTATGTAATTTGCCGTAAGGCCGGCATGCACAAAGAAGTCGTCAATGGAAAGATTTGGTTTTGAATACAAAAACACATCGCGTTCGATGCCGCTGATGCGCCAGAAATCCTGACATTCGAGGTAAGTGCCGTCGCTCCAGCGCACCACCTGCATGGCCAATTTGTTTTTACCTTCTTTTATAAAACTTGTAATATCAAACTCCGCCGGCGTTTTGCTGTCCTGGCTGTAGCCGGCCTGCTGTCCGTTTATCCACAGGTGCATCGACGATTTTACGCCGCCCACATGCAATATCACGCGCCGCTCCTGCCAGTTGTCGGGCACTTCAAACCAGGTGACGTAGGCGCCCACCGGATTATCGATGTTGGGGATTTGCGGAGGTTGCGGATCCCACGTCCATTCGTACGACTGATTTACATAAATAGGGATTCCGTATCCCGACAGCTCCCAGTTGGCCGGCACAGTGATGCTGTCCCAACTGCTGTGATCATAGTTCGGAAGATAAAAACCAGCTGGCCGGTCGGGCAGCCGTGGCTCCCAGTGGAAAAGCCATTGCCCGTTAAGACTTTTAAAATACGGCGACTGCTCCCATTCATTGGCGAAAGCCTGCTCAGTGTTTGCATAAGGAATGGCAAAAGCATGCGGTGCCATCTTGCCACGTCCGGTCATCTGTGGGTTTTGGATATCCCGAAAGATGGTATCCTGCTGCCCGTTTAAAATCCCGCAAAAAAGCAAGGCTATTATTAATATGGTGTAACGAATTTTGCTCATAACATTTTTTTATCAGAGTTTATTTTACGCTAATAGGTACTGCTGATGCCAAAAACCGGTTTGCGTTTTATCCAGCGTCCGCGGGTAAAGTCGGGGAAATCCTGTGGCTCGCTGCCATTGGCGATGGAGCGTTCCGAGAGCGGCGTGATGACGCTCCAGGCTGCCGCATCATACACATCGAGTGGCGGAGTAATGCCGCGTTTGATTGATTCGACAAAAGCGTTCATCACAAAAAAATCCATGCCACCGTGGCCTGATCCTTCGGCCAGACTTTCGTAAGTTTTCCATAGGGGGTGATCGTACTTATCGATGTAAGGCTTCGAATCCTCCCAGCGATGCGATTGACTGGTCCCTTCGATATAAATCTGGTTGCCGTCATTCATCCACAAGCCTTTGGTTCCCTGCACGCGGAAGCCCAGCGAGTAAGGTCGTGGCAGCGTGGTGTCGTGAAGCACGATAATCGATTCGCCGTTGGTAGTTGTAATGGTGGTGGTGATAATGTCACCCATTTTCCATTCCAGGCGCGCATTGGGATGGTCGGCGCCTCCCTTTTCGACGATATAATTGTTGATGCCACGTGCTTTGGTAGCAGTGGATGTGAGCGACAAAAAGCGGTTGCCGCGGTTTATGTCAAGCATGTTGGCAATGGGGCCGACACCATGTGTGGGATAGACGTCGCCGTTGCGTTTCAGGTAATGTTCGGTACGCCAGCGTGCTTCCGAATAACCTGCTTCGCCAAATTCCACTCCGCCGCCATAGGCCTGCGTACCGTCGTTGAACAAAACGTCGCGCAGGTCGTGCTGGTAGCCGCAATGGCAGTGTAGCAATTCGCCAAAAATTCCTTGTTTCACCATGTTGTGGATGGCCATGATATCGCGGCGGTAGCACACATTTTCGAGAATCATGCAATGGCTGCCACTGCTTTCGGAAGCATTCACCATGTCCCAGCAATCTTCGATGGTGTTGGCTGCCGACACTTCCAAACCCGTATATTTACCGGCTTTCATGGTATCCACCGCCATGACGGGATGCCAAAGCCACGGCGTAGAAATGACCACGCCCTGAACTTCGGGCAACCGCAACATATCGCGGTAAGCGTATTCGCTGCCGGTAAAAGTGGTCGGCTCGCGATGGCCTGCCTCGCGGATCATTTTCAAAGCTTTGTTGAGCATCTGTCCATCCACATCGCAGATAGCGCTAATTTCTATGTCGTCGCGCTGAAGCAAGTTGAAAAGATGATTTTGCCCACGCAGCCCGGTGCCTATTAGGGCAATATTAACTTTGGAGGGTTTCAGCGGATTACCAAAAACCAGAGTGGGGGCAGCAGCTATTGCCAGTCCTGCAATTGACGCTGTTTTTAAAAAAGCCCGTCGTGAGAAATCGTTTTTCATGGAATTTTTCATTCGTCAGATTGAGAAATATTATTTTGAAAAAATCAATTATAGTTTAAATCTTCAAAAACATGTTCCATCACCAGCGCCAGGGCGCCCATCACGGCAGCTTTTTCACCCAGCGTGGAAGTAACCAAACGGGTTGCGTTCTTTATCTGGCCAATGGTGTATTTGTTAAGCGTTTGATGCACCGGGTCGAGCAAAAACTGCTGCGCACGCGACATGTGACCTCCCAGGATAATGGTCTCCGGATTGAAAAGATGGATGAGTGTAGAGAGTCCCTTGCCAAGGAAATTACCTATCTGGGCAATAAGGCCGATGGCTTCCTGATCGCCTTGAAGTGCTGCATCAATAATGGTATTGCAGTCCATATCGAATGTATGCTGGGATAATATGGTAGCTTTTCCGGCAGCCACCGTTGCCAGAGCCATGCGCGTAAGGGCGTCGCCCGAAGCCACCGTTTCCAGACAGCCATGTTTTCCGCACATGCACAACAGGCCATCTTCCTGAATCTTGATATGCCCAAATTCCCCGGCAAAGCCGGAATGTCCCTGGTAAAGCCTTCCGTTGAGGATCATGCCCATCCCAATGCCGGAACCAATGTTGATGCACAACACATTCTCCTGGCCGGCAGCACTCCCAAACACATATTCGCCCAGCGCCATCAGACGGGCATCATTGTCGGTAAATACAGGCTTGCCAAATTTTTCTTCAAATAAAACTCTCACCGATTTCTCGGAAAAATTAAGATGTGAATAGCTCGAACCCGAGCGGGGATCGTTCAGTCCGGTGATGGCGATGCCAATCCCAAGCACATGATCAAGCTCAACATTTGCTGTAGCTAAAACCCGCATTACCTCCTGATGAACTTCATCGACGAAAGTCTGCGTATTCTCAAGCTGCCGTTTGAATATTTGAATTTTACCAAGCAACTGATTGCTAAGATTAAAAACGCCAATTTCGGTGGAGCTCAGGCTGATGTTGATGCCCACTACGAACCGTGCCGGAGCATTGATACCAAACATCAGCGGACGGCGTCCCCCGATACTTTGGCCGATGCCTTCTTCGCGTACCAGACTTTCTCCGATAAGTTCTTTGAGGAGTTTTTGTATGGATGGCGAGCTCATGTTGGTGAGTTTACAGATTTCAGGATTCGACAACTTTCCTTTGTTGTAGAGGTGGTACAGAATGCGCTTTTTCTGCAGATAACGCTTTCGTGAGAGGTTGGTAAAAGTGGCCAGATTCCCGTTTTGCATAAACACCGGGTCGTGGCTTACATGGGTAGAGATAATTTCGTTCATTGTCCGTTCTTTTTTTGGAAGCCGCTAAATTAAAGATAGTTAACGAACTATTTACTAATGTTTCGTGAATTTTTAAAGGTGGAGGTGTAGAAGGTTGTAAATGTGGTGATTATAATATGAAAAATTTCTGGTCCCATGGTGTAGAAATTACAAATCACTCCATTTTGAACCCATCATTTTGATAATAACATGACCCAACGCAGCGAATTTCAGAAATTAATTGGGAAACGTCATACACGAATTACAATTTGTCTTGAACGTCAGAAATCTAAGGGAAATCAAATAATACGTTTTCACAAAATCTGCAGACATCTCGCAGATGCTTGCACAACATCACCTTCTTTTGAAAACCGACTGGAACGACAGCTACCTCAACGCTTCGGCGCCACTTACGATCTCCAATATTTCGTTGGTGATGGCTGCCTGACGGGCTTTGTTGTAGGATAGCCTGAGGCTTTTGATGAGCTCGTCGGCGTTGTCGGTGGCTTTGTGCATGGCAGTCATGCGGGCACCGTGTTCAGAAGCGGCCGAGTCGAGCAGCGCCTTGTATAATTGTATGGTCAAGGCTTTTGGGATGAGTTGGAGGAGAATTTCTTCCTTGGATGGCTCGAAGAGGTAATAGATATTGCTTTTCTCTTTGGCGGAATCCGATATTGATTCCTGCGGCGCTATGGGCAGAAGTTGCTCAATGGTTAGCAACTGGACAGCAGCATTTTTAAACTGATTGTAAACGATATCGATGCGATCGTACTTTCCATCGGCAAATTCTTTCTGCAGCATTTGAGCCAAAGCTTCCACGTTTTCGAACGACAGATCGTCGAGCAGTTGATCGTTTCGACGTGCCACATCAATTTTTCTTGATTTGAGAAATTCGAATACTCTTTTGCCAATGGTAAAGATATCTACCTGTCCGGCTTCAAATTGTGGTCTGTAATTTTGGAGTAGGTGTTCCATTGCCTCTTTGGCCACGTTAGCATTAAAGGGGCCTGATAGTCCCCGATTGGAGGCAATTGCCACGATTAATACTTTTTCGGGTGCCCGCTGCTCCGTGTAAATGCTCCCAATGTTCTCGCCCAGGCTGGCACTGATGTGATCCACAATCTCAGTCAATTTTAAAGCATAAGGACGCATGTTGTGCAAGGCTCTTTGCGCTTTGCGCAACTTGGCCGCCGATACCATCTTCATGGCGCTGGTAATTTGCTTGGTAGAATTTACCGAATCAATGCGTGAACGTACTTCCTTTAAATTGGCCATTGTATTATTAAAATATCAAAACTAAAAATGCTGATGCAATAATCATTTACCCGACAACCTTTTTCTTTGTTACTGTTTCGCGTATTTACCAGCAACTTCACGTGCTACTTTTTCGAGTGTCTCGGCATCATCGTCCAGCAGCTTGCCGTCACGCAAATTTTTAAGAAGATTACTGTGTTGAACTTCGAGCTGGTGCAGAAATTCTATTTCAAAGTCGCGAATGCTGTTCAATGGCACTCTGCGCAGAAGTCCGCGGACGCCGCAAAAGATGATGGCAACCTGTTGCTCTACCGACATAGGAGAATATTGTGGCTGCTTAAGTATCTCCACATTACGGCGACCTTTTTCGAGCACATTCATGGTAGCAGCATCCAGGTCGGAGCCAAATTTGGCGAAAGCTTCCAGTTCGCGAAACTGTGCCTGGTCAAGCTTTAGCGTGCCTGCTACTTTCTTCATCGATTTGATCTGGGCATTACCACCCACCCTCGACACCGAGATACCCACATTGATAGCCGGACGGATACCTGCGTTGAACAGGTTCGACTCGAGGAATATTTGTCCGTCGGTAATAGAAATAACGTTGGTAGGAATGTAGGCAGAAACGTCGCCGGCCTGTGTTTCGATGATGGGTAAAGCTGTGAGTGAACCACCGCCTTTTACCATGTGCCGGATGGAATCGGGCAGGTCGTTCATCTGACGAGCTATGTCGTCGTTGTCGATAATTTTGGCAGCGCGTTCGAGCAGGCGAGAGTGCAGATAAAAAACGTCGCCGGGATAAGCTTCGCGGCCAGGCGGACGGCGCAACAGCAACGACACTTCGCGGTAAGCTACTGCCTGCTTCGACAAGTCGTCGAAAATGACGAGTGCCGGACGACCGGTGTCGCGGAAAAATTCGCCGATAGCGGCGCCGGCAAAGGGCGCATAAAATTGCATGGCAGCCGGATCGCTGGCGGTGGCTGTAACGATGACGGTGTATGGCAGCGCACCTTTGTCTTCGAGTATTTTTACAATGTTGGCCACCGTGGATCCTTTTTGTCCGGAAGCCACATAGATGCAATACACAGGTTCGCCTTTGTCGAAAAATTCTTTTTGGTTAATGATGGTGTCAATAGCAATGGCTGTTTTCCCCGTCTGGCGGTCGCCGATAATTAGCTCGCGCTGGCCCCGGCCAATAGGAATCATGGCATCCACAGCTTTAAGTCCTGTCTGCAGCGGCTCGTTTACCGGCTGCCGGTAGATTACTCCCGGTGCTTTGCGCTCCAGGGGCAGCTCCCACGTCTCGCCTTGTATCTCGCCTTTGCCGTCGATGGGCTGACCCAGCGTGTTGATGACACGCCCCAGCAATCCCATTCCTACATTAATGGACGCGATACGTCCGGTACGTTTCACTGTGTCGCCCTCTTTCACATCACGCACCTCGCCCAGCAACACAATTCCTACGTTGTCCTGTTCCAGATTGAGAACGATACCTTTTAAATTTCCTTTTTCAAATTCTACCAGCTCGCCCGACTCAGCATTGCTCAATCCATACACACGGGCAATGCCGTCGCCTATCGTAAGCACCGAACCGGTTTCTTCGAGCTCGCTCTCGGTCTTGAAACCGGCAAGTTCCTGACGTAATATTTCCGATACTTCGGCGGGTCTTATCTGTGACATATCTCGTGTTGTTGTTAATTCATTTTTTTTAATAAAAATCTAAAATCCTTTGACGTATGGGTTCTCCTCGAATGTCTTATGAAGTCTGTCGAGTTTGCGCCGTATGCTGGCGTCGTATTTCTTGTTGTCGAAATTGAGCACAAAACCACCGATCACCTCAGGGTCAATGTGCTCGATGAGTTCTATTTTATGATCCAAATCCTTGTGGAGCATCTCCAATAGGTTTTTGCGTGTCTCTTCGTCAAGTGGCGCCGAGGTGGTAAGCTTCACGGGGAGGATGCGGTGGTGTTTTTTGTAAATAACAACAAAAGCATCTGCGATCTCCTTCAGGAACACCTCACGTTCTTTGCGGGTTATTAGCTGCAGAAAGCGCATGGTAAGCTCGTCGAGATGCCGGCCGAAAACACCATTAATAATACGGGTTTTTTTACCATCAGACACAACAGGGCTGCTCAACAACCTGCGGAAATGTGGATTTTCAGCAACCACTTCCTGTATCAGTTTCACATCATCATTGATACGCTCCAGCCGGTTCATCTCCAGTGACAGATTGAAAAGTGCCTGCGCATATCGTTTTGAAATGATGGCTAAATCCATGGTTGCAGCGGTTTAGTTAAGGCTTGTTTTACGAATGAGTTCTCCGGCATATTCGTTCTGCTTTTCTTTGTTGTCGAGTTCGCGTTTCAAAACCTTCTCAGCAATCTCTATGGAAAGCAGGGCAATCTGATTTCTCAAATCCACCATGGCGGCTTTCTTATCGTTTTCGATGGTCTCGCGGGCACTCTCGATGATGCGGTTAGCTTCATCAGTACCTTTTTGGCGTGCCTCTTCGATGATTTTTTCTTTTATCACCCTTGCCTGTTGCAGCAAAGCATCCCGCTCTTCTTTGGCTTCGGCCAGCATTTGCTCGTTGCTAAACTTCATATCCAGCATTTCCTGACGTGCCTTGTCGGCCTGATGCAAAGCATCATCAATAGAGTCTTCTCGTTCTGACAAAGACTTCATGATAGGCTTCCAGGCAAAGCGTCCCAGGATGTAAAGTAAGACACCAAAAGCCAGCGTCATCCAGAAGATTAGCCCTAATCCGGGGGTAACTAATTCCATAACTTATCAAGCATTATTTTGATTCGGAATCATAAAATTCATTTAATAAAAATCCTGCCTCCCGGTCATACACCGGGTTGCAGGATCTGTTTTGCTACAGTATCACAATGAGCAGGCACACTACACCAGCAAAGAAGGTAACACCTTCGATGAGTGCCGCAGACACAATCATGCTGGAGCGAATGTCGCCGGCAGCTTCCGGTTGACGGGCAATGGCTTCGACGGCAGCACGGCCTATCCCTCCGATGCCGAAGGCGGCTGCAATTGCTGCTACTCCAGCACCGAAAGCGGCGCCTATTTTTGCGTAAGGTGCAAAATCAGTTGCTACCTGTAATAAGATGGTTAAAAATTCCATAATGTTTGTAATATTAAAATGTGATTACTTAAAATGCTTTTATTCGATCATTTATTAATAAAAAATTGCAATTCAAAACTCAATGTCCGTCGTCGACAGCCATACCAAAATATATTGCCGAGAGGAGCGTGAATACATACGCCTGGATAAAGGCTACCAACAACTCAAGCATATTCATAAATATTGAGAACATTACCGAAACCACCGAGATACTGTAGCCTGCGGCAGCACCCATCTCACCAAAAATAAATATCAGACTGAAAAAGCCCATCACGATGATGTGGCCGGCAGTCATATTGGCAAAAAGTCGCACCATCAGTACCAAAGGCTTGGTGAACACACCGAGAAGTTCCACGACGGGCATAAGCGGTATGGGTATCTTGAGCCACCATGGCACGCTGGGCGTGTTAAAAATATGCACCCAATAACTGCGTTCAGCGCCCAAATTAGTGACGAAAAAGGTAAATAAAGCAAGCACCCCTGTCACAGCAATATTTCCGGTTACATTGGCGCCACCCGGAAAAATGGGCACCAGACCCAGCAGGTTGTTAAAAAAAATGAAAAAGAACAAGGTCAGCAAAAACGGCATGAAACGGTCATATTTTTTTTCGCCAATAGATGCTTTCGCGATGTCGTCGCGAACAAAAAGGATGAGTGGCTCCAGTATCGACTGTATTCCTTTGGGAGCCTTACCGCTTCGACGGCGGTAGGTACGTGCTATCGAAACGAAAAGCCAGGTCAATAATATGCCGCTGATGAAAATGGCAAGGACATTTTTGGTAATGGAGAAATCAAGTGGCAGCTCCTCGTTTTCAACGGTGGTGATGAGTCCATCGTCCTGATTACGCGAAGTAATCATCTCTACAATTTTGCCTTTGTTATCCCCTTCCCGGGGAATAGCGAAACCTTTGTATTGCGAATGTCCGTGGTTGAAGCGGCCCGACATAAAAACATGCAACGCACCCTTGTGCCACAAAATGATGGGCAATGGCAGGGTAAGATCAAAATTACCCAGAGTCAGGATGTGCCACTCGTGGGCATCGATGATGTGATCTATAATAAAATCGCCGGCTTTGAAAGGCTCTTTAGGAGCCGAATCCTGCAGGTTTTTCTGGTGTACATCAACCTGTGGATTCTCTGTTTGTCCGCCCAGCGACATCACCTGAAAAACTGCAAACAGCAACAAACCGCCAAAGATCAACAGTTTGCGCCGGAAGCCTGATTTTATATGGAAACGTTTATTCATGCTTTTCACAATTCATTTTTTACCCTACCAACACCAGCACATTATTATCCATCACTTCCACTACGCCACCGGTAATTTCGTAATAAGAAACAACATCGGAAGCATCTTTTATTCTAACTTTTCCAGCCTCCAGCATTGCGATGAGTGGAGCGTGGTTGTGCAAAATCGCGAACAAACCACAGACTCCCGGCAACTGCACCAGCTTGCCTTCTCCGGAGAATATTGTTTTTTCGGGTGTTATGATTTCAATTTTCATGGTTAAAAAAATGCTTATTCCTGATCTTCAGCCAAAAGTTTGTTGCCTTTGGCAATGGCTTCCTCTATCGTTCCAACCATGTTGAAGGAAGCTTCAGGATATTGGTCTACCTCGCCATTCATAATCATATTAAAACCTTTGATGGTATCTTCGATAGGAACTACGGTGCCGGGGATTCCTGTAAACTGCTCGGCTACGTGGAAAGGCTGCGAGAGGAAACGCTGCACCCGCCGGGCACGATGCACCACCATTTTGTCTTCTTCCGAAAGCTCGTCCATCCCCAGGATGGCGATAATATCCTGCAGGTCTTTGTTGCGTTGCAAAAGATTTTTTACGCGTTGCGTAGTGTTGTAATGCTCTTCGCCAACCACCTCGGCGGTAAGGATGCGCGAAGTGCTGTCGAGCGGATCCACGGCGGGATAGATGCCAAGCTCCGAAATTTTACGGCTGAGAACGGTAGTAGCATCCAGATGGGCAAAAGCCGTGGCAGGTGCCGGGTCGGTAAGGTCGTCGGCAGGTACGTAAATAGCCTGTACCGAAGTGATGGAACCGCGCTTGGTAGAGGTGATGCGCTCTTGCAAAAACCCCATCTCGGTAGCCAGTGTGGGCTGGTAGCCTACTGCCGAGGGCATACGCCCGAGCAAAGCTGAAACCTCGCTGCCTGCCTGGGTAAAACGGAAAATATTATCGATAAAAAACAGGATGTCACGCCCACCGGTTTTCTGGTCACCGTCGCGGAAATATTCGGCCATGGTAAGCCCCGATAAAGCGACCCGCAAACGGGCCCCAGGAGGTTCGTTCATTTGACCGAATACCAGCGTGGCCTGAGACTTGGCAAGTTCTTCGTAGTCAACTTTCGACAAGTCCCAACCGCCCTTTGCCATATCTTCTTTAAAAGCGTCGCCATATCTTATCACGTCCGATTCGATCATCTCGCGCAGCAGGTCGTTGCCTTCGCGCGTACGCTCGCCCACTCCTCCAAAAACAGATAAGCCGGCATACGACTTTGCAATGTTGTTAATAAGCTCCATGATGATTACCGTCTTGCCAACGCCGGCGCCACCAAAGAGTCCGACCTTGCCGCCTTTGGCGTAGGGTTCGATGAGATCGATAACTTTGATGCCAGTATAGAGCACCTCTTTTTGGGTGGTAAGGTTTTCGAATAAGGGAGGGTCGCGATGGATCGAATAACGATCTTCTTCTTTTATCGGCCGCAGCCCGTCGATGGGATTGCCAATTACATTAAAAAGACGGCCTTTGATATCTTCGCCCACAGGCATAGAAATGGGAATTCCTGTATTCGTCACTTTCATCCCACGGCGCAAGCCATCGGTAGAATCCATGGCGATGCTGCGAACGGTATTTTCGCCAATGTCTTGTTGCGACTCGAGAACTACCACCTGGCCATCGGGCCGAACGACTTCGAGCGCATCGAAAATATTGGGCAACGTCTGCCCCTGCTCGAATGAAACGTCGATAACAGGTCCGATAACCTGCGATATCATACCTTCGCTTTTTATACTCATTGATAACAACTTAAAAGAATGTAGCTAAAAATAGAGGGCAAAGATAGCCCTATCTTTTTTTGAATTGTTGCATGTTAGCAATTATTAAAAAAACCACCAGCGTTTAAAAAGCCAATATGATTGACTTGGTAAACTAATAGTTTAAAAGATGACTTGCCCAGCTGACAGCGTTTCTGACGCTATTGGCCTCTTACAAAACTCACGTTGCTCCGGATTTTGCAGAGATTTTGAAAACAGAATTCAAGAAATCCATGCTTGGTATTGTAAGCATTGATGCAATTGTTGGGTTGAGGAAGAGGTTGTCGGGTTTTCGGATTGACAAGCCAATAATTTGAAATTTTACCATCAAATTGAAGGATGAAAAACCTTATTTGAACTTCTATCCTGGTTTTAATTCCATCCTCTCCTAAATCCTATTGTTAGAACTGTGTTGTTCATCACCCGTTTATCTTTTTGCGATCTTTGCCAGCAATTAATATCCCGTAAAATGAAAAACGAAAATGAGAAGATCTGGCAAGACACTTTTTATATCAACTGGCACGAGACTGACTTGAGTGGTGCTGTGTCGCCTGAAACCATTTGTAACTTTTTGGGGGAGTCGGCCGGACGCCATGCCGACGCATTGGGTTTTGGTTTCGACGATGCGCTGCCCCTCAACCAGCTATGGGTGGTGCTGCGCTGGTATGTGCGTATGATTCGTTATCCGCAATGGAAGCAAACCCTCGCAGTGCAAACCTGGCCACGGAAGCCCGAACGCTATTATGCTTACCGCGACTACATGCTCAAAAGCACCGAGGGTGAACTTCTGGGATCCGTTACCTCAACCTGGATGGTGCTTGATGCAATCACGCGTCGTCCTCAAAGCCTGGAGCTGGTAAAAGAACTGCAAATTCGTGCACTCGACAAGCACGCTCTGGGCGAAAATGCCGCCAGGGTGGAGATACCGGAACATTCCAATAAATCAGAAATGCAAAGCGTAAAGTTCAGCGACCTCGACCAAAACGGACACGTTACCAATGCGCGCTACATGCAGTGGGCGCTCGACATGTACACCGAAGATTTCCATCGACATCATCTTCTCGAGGCCTGGCAAATTAATTTCCTCTACGAATGTACCTTCGGCGATCGCATGCAGATGAGTATTTATAAACCAGAACCCATGCGGCACATCATAGCTGCCATACACCAGGAATCCGGAAAAAATATTTTCGCTGTTGAATTGTTTTGGAAGAAGAAATAACACGCAGGGCGCTTGGCGCAAAACAAGGAGTTGTTTTTCTGCTACTTTCTATTTACTACCAACTTTTTCTCATCGCTCATCTCTACCTACTAATTACTACCTACTTCCTGGTCATCTCTCACTACTTTCCTGCTCCCGCGGTACATCTGGTATTGCACGTAGCGGCATTCGAGTGGCCCGTTGAAGAGGATGATTTTACGTGAGGTTCGCAGCCCGACTGATTTCAAAGCCCCAAAGTCGCTGGTGATGAGCCAGGCAGTATATCCTGCAAAGTTTTTTTTGAGCACGTCACCAATCATGCGATAAAAGTCGTTGAGATCGGATTTTTGGATGCGTTCGCCGTAAGGCGGATTGGTGATAATCATGCCGGGTTTGTCGGACGGTGGTGAGCTGTCTTCGAAAGCAACCTGCTTGAGAACAATTATTTTGTCGAAGCCGGTGTTTTTAAACACTTCGTCGGCCTGCGCCAGCACACGCTGATTGACGTCGGCACCAAAGAGGCGGCACTGGGCGGGTTGTATGCGGGCATTTTCGACTTCAACAATCTGCGCCCAAAGTTCGGGCTGATAATCGGGCCACGACATAAAACCGAATTTCTTTCTAAAATATCCTGAAGGCATTTTTTGCGCAATCATAGCTGCCTCGCTAAGTATAGTGCCGGTGCCGCACATCGGGTCGAGCAGATCGGTGGCAGCGTCCCAGCCCGAGAGCAGCACCATGCCGGCGGCCAGCACCTCGTTGATGGGCGCCAAACCCTGCCCGCGCCGATAGCCGCGCTTGTGCAGCGAGTCGCCGGAGCTATCGAGCAGCACTGTTCCCTGGCTACCACTAATGTGAATATGAATGCGCATGTCGGGATCGTCGGTATCTACATTGGGACGACTGCCCTTCACTTCGCGGAACTTATCCACCACGGCATCTTTTACCTTGAGCGCCACATATTGCGCATGGGTCATTTCGCTGCGGCTCACATTGGCGTTTACCGCAAAAGTGCCCTCCACAGGAAAAATATCGGGCCAGTCGAGTTTGTAAATCTCACGATAAAGCTCATTTTCATCATTTGCCTGAAATTCTGTAATGAGCCGAAGCACACGCAACGCTGTGCGACACGTGTAATTGATACGATACATCGTGGCGGTGTCGGCCTGGCAGCGTACTGCCCGCACCAGCAACTGCACTTCACGGCCACCGGCTGCCGTTACTTCGTCGGCCAGAAGCTGCTCCAGTCCGGCATGCGTTTTTATTATCAGAGAAAAATCGTTTTTATTATTCAAAATTAGTTGGAGATTATTGGTTTACTCTTTTGTGATTTGCTTGTTTCTTTTGTAAATTATTTATGATTTCTCTTTTTGTCAATTGTTACTTCTAAGTTTTGATCCGTATTTTTAAAACCCAAAAACTTCTTGATGGTGTCGATACGTTTTTGCAATGAGCCACCTTCGGGCTGAGCCAGCAGAAAAGCAATGGGTTTGGTTGATTCGTAGTTCTCGAAGATAATTTTAAGACTTGCAATTAAAGGGATGGCCAGCAACATACCTGCCACGCCCCACACCATGCTACCTGCGACGAGGCTGAGGATGGTGATAAATGGATTTAATTTTACATAGCCGCCCGTAATGTTGGGCGTGAGTATGTTGTTTTCGGTAAACTGTATCAGCACAAAAAGTGCCAGCACCCACAGGGCAAGATTGGCAGAGTCGCCGGTGAGCAGCGCAAACATAAGCGGAAAGAAGGCCCCGATCCAGGTACCAAAATACGGAATGATATTGAAAAATGCTGAGATTACACCAAACAGAATTGCATATTTTAGCCCAATGATCCATAGCCCAAGCGAATTGATAACCGAGAGGATGATCACCACGACGAAAGCGCCTCCTAGGTAACGCTGCGATACAAAGGAAATCTCCTTAAGAATTTTGTCGGCACGGCCTTTTTCTTTTGCAGGCACAATGCGGCGCACAAATTCATTAAAGCGCTCGCGGTAGTAAAGGAGAAAAAAAACATACACCGGCATGATAAACAGTTTGAAAAGTGTTCCGGTGGTAGCCTGGAACACATTGTTAAGCAAATCACTACCTGAAGTGAAGAGCTGACTAACCTGATCGTCGATAATTTCCTTCTGACGGGACATTTTTAAACCAAAGTTATCTTCTATAAATTGAGAAACTTCGTTGATGTTGGCGAGTGCTTTTTCCTTCAAAGTGGGAAAATCACCTACAAGCTTTGAAATTTCAGAACCAAAAAATATGGATAACCCCGTCATGACCGCAATCATTAAAATGATGGTGATAAAGATGGAAAGCCCTTTGGGCACGCCCAGCTTACAAACCCAGTGGCAGATCGGAAAAATCAATGAGCTGATCAACAGCCCGAAAACCAGCGTCACCAGGAAGTCTTTGGCAATGATGACAATGAATGCAAAGGCGATGATAAAAACGAGGAGATAGGTACTCCTGACGATGAAAGAAGATCTGCCTGACATATTTTTATTTTTTTAATTGATAACTAAAACAAGAGCTTGAAAGGAACGGCTGTAAACTTATAACTATAACAGGCAATGCGTAGATTTGCCAACAAATTTTAACGAATGACACTCCAACAAGCACAGCAAACCGTGGATGCGTGGATCACCACCACGGGCGTTCGCTATTTCAGCGAACTGACCAACATGGCCATCCTCACCGAAGAGGTGGGCGAGGTGGCGCGCATCATGGCGCGTCGCTATGGCGACCAATCCGAAAAACCAACCGACACGCAGCACGACCTTGCCGATGAGCTGGCCGACGTGCTTTGGGTGGTAATTTGTCTGGCCAACCAAACCGGCATCGACCTCACCGAAGCTTTCGCAAAAAACCTTGAGAAGAAAAACCTCCGCGATGCGGATAGGCACCGGAATAATCCAAAGCTGAAAGGATAGGAAGGCGGCAGGCTTGAGGCAGCAGATATTGAAATTTGGAACCTGACGGAAGAAGCTAAAAAAGGTTTTAAAGATCAGCACTATTTTATTCATTCTCCCAGCTTCGCAACAGGAAGTTTTGTTTTTTTGCATTACAGAACTTTGTCATTTTTTAAAAAAAATACTTTGGCTTTCCGACGTAAAATATTGCTTTTTGCTTTTTGCCTGTTCGTGATGGCTTTTGGCTACAGCCAATCCCACACCATCAGCGGGCGGGTGTTCGATAGCCAGAGTGGCCAAACGCTGGCATTTGTAAATATTGTGGCCAACAACAGCCGTGCGGGCACCTCCACCGACATCGACGGGCGCTTCACGCTCACCGCCAGCCAAGAGATTGAGTTTTTGCGACTTTCGTATGTTGGCTATGCACCGGCAACTTTTTATCCGCAAGGCAAGGCAAAGGTGGAAATAATGATGGAGCCGCTGCCCGTGACGCTTGACATCGTGGAGATCGTGGCTGGCGAAAATCCGGCAAACCGTATCATCCGAAACGTAATTGCTAACCGCGACGCCAACGATCCTGAAAAGCTCGCTTCGTTTTCATATACTTCCTACGACAAGATGGTGTTTACGGTTGACACGCTCGAAATGCCGGCGCCTGACAGCATAGCAAAAGATTCGTCTGCTTTCCGTTTGCGGCATTTCCTGAAAGACAAAGATTTTTTTATGATGGAAACGGTGTCGGAGCGCAAGTTTATGGCACCCGACAAAAGTTACGAAAAGGTGATCGCCTCACGTATCTCCGGCATGCGCGATCCGGTGCTGCTGTTTCTTAGCTCGCAGTTGCAGTCGTCAACTTTTTATCAGGATTTTATTAGAATTGGCGACAAGAATTACATCAACCCTATTTCTTTGGGCAGCTTGCGCAAATATTATTTCCAGCTCATGGACACCACCTACACCGCCGCCGGCGACACGGTATTTATGATTTATTACCGTCCGCGGAAAGATACCAACTTCGACGGCCTGAGCGGCGTGCTCTCCATCAACACGCACGGCTGGGCCATACAAAGTGTGCAGGCCGAGCCAGCGCGAAACGAAAGCGGAATGACCATCCGCATCCAGCATCTCTACACCCTCATCGACGGCAAACATTGGTTTCCATCCCAACTGAATACCGATATTATTTTTAAAAATGTAATAGTTAATAATGTGGCGCCTATTGGACGTGGCAAAAGCTACATCCGCGATGTGGTGCTGGAACCGGAACTGGTGCGGCGACAGTTTAATCATATCGCCATCGATTACGACCCGCGCGCCGGAAGCCGCAGCGAAGAGTTCTGGCAGCAATTTCGTACCGACAGCCTCTCGCAACGCGAGCAACGCACCTACATTTTTATGGATAGCGTGGGAAAAGAGATAGATCTCGACGCCAAAGCTGCCACTCTGAAAGCGTTGTTTAACAACCGTCTGCCAATTGGAGTTGTGGATATTGACCTGAGCAAGATTATCAAATACAACGATTACCAGGGATTGTACCTGGGACTGGGGCTGATCACCAACGCAAAACTGTCGCAGACTTTCGATGCCGAAGCTTTCTGGGGCTATGGCTTTGGCAACAAGCGTTCTCAATATGGCGGACGCCTCGGCGTAGTCATCGACAAATACCGCGACTTACGGTTTGATGCAATGTATTACGACTTTGTAACCGAAACCGGCGCCACCGAGCCCAACGACGACGACCGACAGAACCTGCTCAACCCGGCCAACTTCCGCTACTTTCTGATACGCCGCATGAATCCTACCCAACGCATCAGAGCAGCAGTGGGCTTCAGGGCGCTGCGCTATGCGTCCGTTAATCTTGCGATAAACAGAGATGTAAAACAGACCACGGGAGAGTACAGCTTTTTGCCGGAAGGCAATGCCGGCGATGCACAGCGTGAGTTTACCTTTACGGAATTACAAGCTTCGGTGCGGTATGCCTACAAAGAAAAGTTTATGCAGATGCCCGATAGTAAGATTTCGCTGGGCACACGCTATCCAATCATAAATCTAACCTACGCCCGCGGGCTGAACGATGTGCTGGAAGGCGATTATTTTTATAATAAAGTGGATTTAAAAATTGCGAAGAAGTTTTATTTCCGATATGTGGGCGAGTCGTCGCTTACGCTAATGGCCGGAGCCATCGACCGCCCGCTGCCCGAAAGCAACCTCTACAACGGACGCGGTTCCTTTCGCACATTCACACTCTATGCGCCGCAATCTTTTGCCACACAGCACATGAATGAATTTCTGAACGACCGCTATCTTTTCCTGTTTTATACGCACAACTTTGGCAAACTACTTTGGCGCACCAACAAGTTCAATCCCGAATTTGCCATAGCTACAAATGCGGGTGTGGGAAGCTTGCAACATCCCGAATATCATCAGGGAATAGTAGCACAACCGATGGATAATCTCTATCTGGAATCGGGTTTGCTGATTAACAACATGCTCAATGTGGTGGGCATTTACTCGCTTGGCATTGGCGTTTTTTATCGCTACGGCTATTATGAACTACCCGATACCTTTGATAACCTCGCTTTTAAATTATCGATGGTATTTTCATTTTGATCTTTTTTTTTATTTAACTTCGCTGCGTAATGATTTTCACACCACTTTTGTAGCGAAATATTTTTTATAAAAAAGGCTCCATGAACAGAGTTTTACGCATTCTCGGTGGTATTTTGATTGGCGTTTTAGCGCTTTACCTGATTTGGCGCTTTGCCAACATCATCACTTATCTGGCCATTGCCATCTTATTATCGTTGATTGGCAGGCCATTGGTGAAGCGTTTCAATGCCATGCGTATCGGACGATTTCATATTCCAAATGCCCTTAGCGCGTTGCTGGCTTTGTTGGTTATTATCCTGGTCGTACTTTCGTTTGTAGGGATTTTTGTGCCGCTGATTGCTTCACAGGCACGCCTGGTGAACGACATCGACTTTGATCTGATAGGAAGCTCCATGCAAAAACCCATCGCCGACGTGGAGATTTTTCTGCGGCAATACAACATCCTCACACGCGAGGAGACCATCCGCCAGCTTTTTGCGCAGCAGATTGACTCTATTCTTAATTTCGCTTCTTTTTCTAAAACACTCGCTTCCGTTGTCGGCGTCACCGGATCAATGTTTCTCGCTGTATTTGCAATTCTTTTTCTCACTTATTTCTTTATGAAAGATTCCTACCTAATTGACGAATTGGTAGATACTCTCACGCCTATCAATTATCAAAACGAAGTGCAGAGCGTGCTCACACAGTCGAAGCGATTGTTGAGCCGTTATTTTATTGGTTTGATGATAGAACTCACCACCATGATCACTTTGCTAAGCCTTGGACTCACCTTGTTTGGAATAGAAAACGCCTTGCTGATAGGGTTTTTTGGCGGGCTGATGAATGTGATTCCCTATCTGGGACCTATCATCGGAGCTGCGCTAGGCATAATACTTACAATATTTACAGCCCTAAGCACGGGGATGATAAGCGATCTTTTCTCGTCGATATTGATCGTTCTTGGGGTATTTGCTGTGAGCAATCTCCTCGACAATGTGGTGCTTCAGCCGCTCATTTATTCCAACAGTGTAAAGGCTCATCCGGTCGAAATTTTTCTGGTCATCCTCATTGCAGGAAGCATGGCCGGCATTCCCGGAATGATACTGGCCGTTCCTACCTACACGGTTTTGCGCGTGATTGCTAAAGAATTTTTAAGCCAGGTAAAAGTGGTGCAACAGCTCACCAAAAACATTTAACACCTTTTATAGTAGTGGATGTAAACGGATTAGTGTATATTTGTAAGCTTACATTTAAAAACTTAACAAAATGAAAAATTCAACAGGTAGTTTTATTTTTGGATTATTAAGCGGTGCAGCCCTGGGCGCAGCGCTCGGCATCTTGTATGCCCCCGACAAAGGCGACGTCACCAGAGACAAACTCACTAAAAAAGCCAACGATTTGAAAGAAGATTTCGACGACAAATTCGACGATTTGAAGGATTACGTCAACGAAGCTTTGGGCGATATGAAAGAGAGACTGGCCGACGTGAAGGAAAAAGTTTCGGACGTAAAAGAAAAAGTTCAGAAAAAAGAAGTCTAATCTATTAGCCCTCCAGCGTCCTGAAAAATTAACGGAATTGTCCGATAAATCCATCAGCGATTTGAGGACAATTCCTTTTTCATTTTTAACCCACCGGATATGAATAAGCAAACCTTCGATGCACACCTCAGGAAAATCACCCGAAGCATCAAACAATACCTTCAGCTCAAAACCGAACTTTACAGCCTGATCGTAGTGGAGCGTCTTGCCCGAATTTATTCCCATTTCATTGCGGCGCTCATATTTACATTTTTCATCTTTTTCTTCACCTTGTTTCTCTCGCTGGGTTTCGTTAGTTGGTTTACAGCAATGACAGGCAGAACATTTTTGGGATATCTCATCGTAGCTGCATTTTATTTGTTGATGGCGCTAATTGTACACGTTTTCAGACGCCGTATCTTTTTCGATCCGATGGTGAAAACGCTTACCAAAACGATCTTTGAAAAAGAGGATGAGCTTGGCAAAGAACAAATAATGGAGGATCCTTATGAAGAAGATTAAATGTCACTCCGATCTGCGTTATCGCAAGCTCTGGCTGCGCAGCGAGATAAGAATAAAAGAACACCAGATTGTCAGTCAAGTGAGTAATCTGCGCAACGACATCAGCACTGTCAATGTCCGACAGGATGTAGTTAATAATATTGTCAACAACCCGGCAACCCTTATCAATACGGCCAAAATCACCTTCGGGTTCATCACCGCTTTGCGCAAGCTTCGCCAGCGCAAGAAAGAAAAGAAACTGAAATCCAAATAAATTTAAACCAATTTCCCGAAAGACTTATGACTCCCATTACCAAAGAAATTTATATCGAAGAGCTGGTGAGTGATTACCCATTTTCAGTTCGTTTCCTCTCGGAGCGAGGCGTAAAATGCATTGCCTGTGGCGAGCCTATCTGGGGCACACTCGAAGAAGCAGCCCGCGAAAAAGGCTTCGACGACGCAGCCATCGACGAATTGGTTAATGATCTTCGTGCAATGGACGAAGCAGGAAAACAGGAAGATATGAGTGGTGAAAAAAAGTAGGTAGAAAGTAGCAGAAAAAAAAGCAGAGGCGACTGCCTGCAAAAGACTGAAGACTGCGAACTGAAAACTGAAGACTTTTTTCATTGAATGGGTTTGGACGAGGCTGCTCCTCGTCCTGTTTATTTTTACAGGCTCAGCCTGCAAAAATAGATTCAGGAACTGCTGTGAGAAAAACCTGAGAACTCCCTACCACCCGACATATCCTGTAAAATCCCCCTCCAGATGCCGCATTTGTCCATATTCGCGGTAGACTTTGCAACTAAAATTCGCGGTAAATTTCAACAGATTTTCTTCGATGTTCCCTGTATTAATCTCAATCATTTCGGTGATGATGAGGCTGCTTCCCTCCTGGCCGCGGGCCGTGTCGGAGGTGGTCCATGGAATGAAATAATAGTCAGGGTCGTGGATGATGATCTCGAAACCATCGGCGGCAAAGGGCGAAAAATGTTTTATGCCGGTGGCAAATATTTCGGGAATTTGTGCCGGTGCGGTGAGATGTCCGGCGCGTATCTCGATGACGGAGCTGATGCGGGTAGCAAACTCAGCCGCTGCTATCCAGCCCGTATCGGTGGCAATAGTTTGCGATTGTGGAAAGTAAAAGTTATAATCCTGTTTGTAATGCCAGGTTTTGTCTTCCAATGTAAAATGCAGCTTTGAAAGACCGTAAACGTCGGTACGGGAAGAATCGCTTACGCAAATAAAAGTTATGATTTCTGTCGGTTGTGCGCCGTAAACTATTTGCATAGAACCTTCGAGCATAGCAGTGTCGGCAAAGGTTCCTGAGACTTTGCTTTCGTCGGGCAGACTGAATGAAAAGTGCCGGTCGATGATTTCGCCGAGGCCATCAGCGTTGTGCAGGTCGCGGAGCTTCTCATTACCGTCGATCATGTAGCTGAGGCGGCAGCGTGTGATGTAGGCATGTTCCTCTATGTTTTGCACTTCAAACTCCGACAGCTTCATCTGCGAAGTGTTGCCGATCCAAACTCCTTCAAAACGCAAATCGGATGGATTGCCTGGCAGGCGTGGTATTTCTTCCGGCTCACAGGCAGTTAGCAGCAATGCCAATGATATGGCTATTGCGCAAAGCAGCAAAAAGAGTGAGTTACGGAATTGCATTTTTGACAGAAACTTTTATAATTTTATGGGATTTGATAATTATTCATCTTTTATCATCAGGCCACAATCACACCGCTGCCAAGGCAGATAGTAGCATCGGGGGTATAAATCACACCAAATTGGCCGGGGGCAACGCCCTGCAAGCGCTGTAGCGATTGGATAACATAGCGATCTCCTTCGCGTTGCAGTGTTCCTTCGTTAAATTCGGGCTGGTGACGGATTTTAAATTTCACCTCTTGCGCAATGTCGTAGGTGCGGTCGGCGTAGCCATTAATAAATTCGAAATGAGCCAGGCTTACAACTTTTTTATATTGCCCGTCGGGGTCGTAGCCATTGGAAACCAGCACACGATTTCCCTCTATATCTTTATCGACGACAAACCAGGGGCCGCCGCTCATGCCCAGCCCGCGACGCTGGCCGATGGTGTGAAACCACAGCCCTTCGTGCCGGCCCAGCACCTTGCCGGTTTCGGCTTCTACGATATTGCCGGGATTGGTGCCGACATATCTTTTTATAAAGTCGTTGTAGTTGATTTTTCCCAGGAAGCAAATTCCCTGGCTATCTTTGCGCTGCGCCGAGGGAAGCCGGGCTTCTTCAGCTATCCTGCGCACATCGCCTTTTACCAGATCGCCCAGTGGGAAAACCATTTTGGCAAGTTGCTGCCGATTAATTTGGCCTAAAAAATAAGTCTGATCTTTGAAATGATCGCGGGCTGTGGCCAGATATTTTTCGCCATCTATATTTAGCGTGGAGGCATAATGCCCGGTGGAGATGAGATCGAAGTCGTTGCCATATTTCTCATCAAAAGCACCAAACTTGATCATCTTGTTGCACATCATGTCGGGATTTGGCGTAAGCCCCTTCTTCACCGATTCGATGGTATAGCTGATCACCCGGTCCCAATATTCTTCCTGCAGCGAAATCACTTCCAAACGGCAGCCATATTTCCTAGCGAGCCAGGTTACAATTTCGATGTCTTCTTCGGCAGGACAATCCACCCATGCAGGGTCGTCCTGCAATCCTATTTTTATATAAAAAATATGTGGGTCGTACCCCTGTTCTTTCAACAGATGAACCGTTACAGAGCTATCGACACCACCAGATACCAATGAAGCTATTTTCATCTTTATAAATTATTACCAAACAATTACAACGAATAACGGCACCGGGAATTACATGAGCTTTTGGTAGGCTTTCCACCAGCGGTCGGGAATTTCGTTGGCGGCAGCCAGCTGATAATCGGCGTAAGTGCAGGGCACCATGATGTGACGACAGTGATCTTTTTCCTTTTTCTCACTCACGGGCAACTGCATCCACCAGCGGGAAGTTTGTTTGCTTTTGTAAAAAATCATATCGCTGCCGGCCCTGCTGGAATCCACAATGTATTTTACGAAATCATCATGCTTGTCATCAGGATATTCGTCAATACGCACTGCCAAGCCATCCAAAAAGTACCAGATCATTTGTGCCACCAGCAGGGCTGTCTGTCCGTGCTGGTCGAGCAGTGGATTGGCTTCGTAAAAACCGATGCACGAAAGTTTGGATGAAATACCGGCATACCGCACCAACTGGCAGGCTTCGTCACCCATAAATCCATTGGGCGAAGCGTTGCCGTTACCGGGTGCGTCGCTAAAGCGCACGGCAGAAATATCAAAGCTCAGATAATCGGCGTTGCGAATCACCGGCTCGGCTTCTTCTATGTTTTGACGCACCACGCCCAACCGCCAGGTATCAAAAAACAGCTTGTTCATCACCTCCAGCGTAGCAGTTTCGGTGAAATAGCTTTGGTAGCCCAGATTGGCAAAGTTGAAAAGACAATTAGGCTTTTTAAAAATGATGGAGGAAAGGAAGTTGGCAGCGTTGGGAGATTGTATCTCAGTGCCGGCGTAGTTGAGGCGCGCATCCACGCTCACCAGATTGATGATGCGGCCGGCCTGCTCGTATCCCGAATAAACGGCATACGACAAATCTTCGCTGCCGCCAATAACGATGGGCACTACGCCCGAACGCAGCAGCCGGAAGATGGTATCGCGCAAAGCGAAATAGGTATCGCTGATATTTTCGCCGGAGCGGATATTTCCAAGGTCGCCAATTTTGAGTTTCCACCCGCCCATGCTCAGGCTGTAGAGCGCCTGGCGGATGGCACTGGGAGCCTGGCTGCAGCCTTCATTGTTTACAGCGCCACGTTCTTCGTTAACACCTACAATGATGGCATCGAACTGCACAAGATCTTCTTCGTCAAAAGTATCGTCCAGCGCTACTATCTGATCACCAAGCCAGGCGCTGCTGCCTGGTGTCTCAGCTCGAAGAGTGTCGGTATCTACCGGATCGAAATAAAGGGAGATCTCCATCTGAAGTGTTTTGTGACGCTATTTCTTTGCTTTTGAGCTCGGTTTTTTTGTTACCGTTTTAGCTTTCGGTTTAGCAGCACTCTTGCGCGAAGCTTTTTTGGGAGCTGCGCTCTTGCTGCTTGCCGCAATTATTTTTTTAGCATCGTCAAAAGTCAACGATGCCGGGTCGGTATCTTTTGGAATACGATAGTTGGTTTTGCCTTCGGCGATGTAGGGTCCCCAGCGGCCATTGAGCACTTTAATGTTTTCGTCCTGATCAAAAATTTTAATGGTTTTTTCGCGCTCTTTTTTAATTTTTTCTTCAATGAGTTCGATGGCCCGCTCAAGGTTTACGTCTGCCGGATCGTCTTGTTTTGGCAACGAAACAAACAACGACTTGTGTTTGACATAAGGTCCAAAACGCCCGATGCCGATGGTTACTTCAGCATCCTGCCAGCTGCCGATGGAGCGTGGAAATTTAAACATTTCCAGCGCCTCTTCCAGGGTGACACTATCGAGTGATTGCCCTTTTTTGATGGAGGCAAAGCGCGGCTTTTCTTCGCTCTCGGCGTCACCAATCTGAATCATGGGGCCAAAGCGACCAATTTTGGCATATACATTTTTGCCTGTACCCGGCTCCTGACCCAGCAGTATTTCGCCGCTAAACTTTTCGCTGTGCTCTAAAGTATCTTCAATGCGCTTGTGGAAAGGCCCGTAGAAATCAGCAATCATTTCGTTCCAAACCTTTTGCCCCATCGCTATCTCGTCAAACTCCTTTTCCACTTTTGCAGTAAAATTGTAATCCATGATATTCATAAAATGCTGCATCAGGAATTTATTCACCACATTACCGATGTCGGTGGGTAGCAATCTACCTTTGGTCTGGCCGGTTTTTTCCGATTTTTTTTCTGTTTTAATGTGAGCGTTTTTTAACGAAATAATCTCATAAGAGCGCGCAGTTCCATTGCTGTCGCCCCTTACCACATATTCGCGTTTTTGTATGGTAGAGATAATGGGCGCATAGGTAGAAGGGCGCCCGATGCCAAGCTCTTCGAGTTTCTTTACCAAACTGGCTTCGGTATAGCGTGTAGGTGGTTGGGTATAGCGCTGTGTGGCATCCATTTGAAGCAGCGGCAGTTTCTCACCTTTTTTTACAGGGGGCAACATGCCGGCAGCTTCGTCGGTAGCATCGTCGTCGCTCGATTCGAAATAGACTTTAAGAAAACCTTCGAAAAGGATTACTTCGCCGCGCGCAACAAATTTCTCAGTAGCAGTAGAAATATCGATGTTTATGGTGGTACGTTCCAGCTGAGCATCGCTCATTTGCGAGGCGATGGTTCTTTTCCAGATGAGACTGTAAAGCTTTTTCTGATCGTTGGTACCATCAATATTTTCCTGATTTAGATAGGTAGGCCGGATGGCTTCATGCGCTTCCTGAGCTCCTTTTGTTTTGGTAGCAAAACGGCGAAATTTATAAAAGTCGTCACCGAATGAACTGATGATTTGTTCCTTGGCCAATCCCAACGCCAGATCAGAAAGATTCACAGAGTCGGTACGCATGTAGGTGATCTTTCCCGATTCGTAAAGTTGTTGTGCTACCTGCATGGTTTTGCCGACGCTAAAGCTGAGCTTGCGACTTGCTTCCTGCTGAAGTGTAGATGTGGTAAAGGGGGGCGCGGGCGAACGTTTGGCTGGTTTTTTTTCGACGGAAGCTACGGTAAAATCGGCACCGATGCATTTCTCAAGAAAAGCAAGCGCTTGCTCACGCGTAGCAAAGCGTGTGGGCACCTCAGCGCGAAGCAGGGTTTCGTTTCCATCTTTCTGAAAAAGTGCAGTTACACGATAATAGGAAACAATTTCAAAATTTTTGATTTCATCTTCGCGCTCCACAACCAAACGCACAGCCACCGACTGCACACGGCCTGCCGAGAGGGAAGGCTTCACTTTGCGCCACAGCACGGGCGAAAGCTCAAATCCTACAAGGCGATCCAGAACGCGCCGTGCCTGCTGGGCGTCGACCAGATTAAGATCGATGCTGCGTGGCTGCTCTATCGCGCGTGTTATGGCCGTTTTTGTAATCTCATGAAAAGCAATGCGCCGCGTACGCTCCTTATCGAGTTTCAGGGTTTCAAAAAGATGCCACGAAATGGCCTCCCCCTCACGATCCTCGTCCGTTGCAAGCCAGACGATTTCGGCGGTTTTGGCCAGCTTTTTCAATTCATTAATAACGCTCTTTTTGTCGTCAGATTCTACGTAATCAGGTTTAAAATCATTTTCGATATCCACGCCCAACTGTTTTTTCGACAGATCACGAACGTGGCCGAAGCTGGATTTGACAGTAAAATCCTTTCCAAGAAACTTTTCGATGGTTTTGGCTTTGGCGGGTGACTCAACTATGACCAGATTTTTAGACATATTTTAAAAAAAATTTGGCGGCAAAGGTAGTACATTTAATTTTTCAGCCTCTCCAACAACGCTCTTCTGCTTATGATGTTGGTGATAATTTTCAACTGATTTGGTTTTTTTATTTGATATTCAACAGTCTGCTGTTCAGATTATAAAATATAACAACAAGGATTCGCTCCACCCAAAGGCGAATAGGTTAACTATTTATTTACCAGGATAATTTCCCGACAAAAAAAAGCGCTCCCTTTCGGAAGCGCTTTTTCGTTTAAGAAAAAAATTATGGTTGGATTATTTAACAAAGATTTTCTGTACGGATGATTGATCAGCAGATTTGGCCTGAAGTAGATAAATTCCAGCCGACAGATGGCTAATATCGATCTGCACGTTGTCACCGTTTGTGGCATTGCTGGTAAGCACCACCTGACCTTGCGTGTTGGTAAGTGTGATTTGTGTTTCGGCAGCAAAACCCGTTACGTTAACCATGTTGGCGGCAGGATTGGGATAAACCTGAATCTGTGTAGCCTGTACGTCGCCAATGTCAGTAGCAGTGGCTTTGAAAGCATTTATTCCTGAAGCTCCAAACTCGACGTAGTTGCCACTATTGGGCATCTGCATGTTGTAGGTAGCTGCAAGTTCGGCGATGGTTCCCTGTGACTGATCAAAAACTTTAAAACTGATGCTTTCACCTTCCGTCAGGCCATCGATGGCTTCGGTGGTGATATCGTCGCCATAAGCAGCCAGCAACAGGTTTTCGTTGGCACCTGTGTATTGTGCCATGCCTACGCACAACTGTTCGCTATTGAAAGCAGCGATGATATCGCCGGCTTCAAAATTTTGCAAAGCTGCGGCAGCAATGGAAATAAGATGCGCTGATCCGGTGTTGGCAACAGTCCAGGGTGCTCCGCTGATAGCAGGAATTGGCTGGTTGTTGTTGCTTGCTGTGGCCTCAGGAAAGTCATAATAAACTACTGCTGCTGAGGATAAGTTAACAAGGTAGCCTTCGCCGGGAACAAGCGTTTGAAGTGTAAAAATGCCACCTGCCGGCCAGAAAACGGGTCCGTTATAAATATCAAAAGCATACACCAGATTGCCGTCTAATTGTGCAAAGAAACTGGCAGCATCTACATTTTCATCTACCAGCACGGGCAGATAATCAATTCCTGACGCCAGAGTTACCGATAAGTCGGCAAGTGGTACTTCGCTGAAAAGAGCACAGCCTGGTTCGTTCATTTTTACTTTGTAAGCGTTGTTGGTATTCCATACGCCCAAAAGGTTTACGTTTTGCCCCGGCCAGTAGAAACCACCACGGTTGAGCAAAAGCTCGAGTTTTCCATCGTCAGACAACTGTCCGAATATTGCATCCAAATCAGCACCGAAAGGCGCGTAGGGTGATGAAATGATGCTCCATCCTTTGGGAATGCATACCGGATATCCTGACAACTGACCTGTCCATTGGAAGTTGAGAACATTAGAACACTGTACTTCAGCAAGACTGTTTTCGAAGCAAGCCTGGATCTGATCTACACCAGGCTCGCTGCCAACATACGAATACATGGCCTGGCCATCGGAGTCGGTAAGTGCAGTGAATATGTTGCCAGCATTGGGACCAGCTATCACTTCAAAGTCAACGGATACGCCTTCCAGCGGATTGTGATCTTCATCTTGCACAGTGGCCGTAACGGTATGGGTTTCTCCTATTGGCTGGTTATTAACAGCTTGCGATAGCACAATAGATTCTCCTTCTGACAGGATCCAGTTTACACTAAGTGCATTGGAACATTGAGTAATACTCTGGCTGTTCTCGAAACAAGCCGTTACGATATCCACACCTGGCTCAGAGCTGCTGTACACAAAAAAGGCTTCACCATCTTCGTTGGTAGCTGTTGAGAACGACAAACCGCTGTTAGGACCTGAGGTTACTTCAAAATCTACTATTTTGTCAGCTACTGGGTTCCCTTCGCTATTCTGAATCAGTGCTTTGATGGTATGGTCGGTGCCTACATCAGGGTTATTGGTGGTCTGGCTCAGCAAGATGCCTTCGCCGATGATGGCAGCACCTGTTATTTCAAAATAAGCCAAGAAGATGTTGTCGTCGTTGGACGGATTGGAGGTGAACGCAGTGATGGTTGTGGTTGTTATGTCGATAAATGGCAGCAAACTATAAAGTTCGTCATCACTATATTGGTTCACAGGTGTAGCAAATGGAAACTCCGGATTGTCGTTAGAATCGCCCAGACCGCCTACCGTTATTAGTGCACCATTCTGTTGGTAACCGTCGTCTTCGCCACCTGCTGAAGTAGTAAGGCGCTCTCCATTGATATCGATAATGCAATATTGCTGTATGCCACCTTCTTGAGCCGAAAAAGAAATGCCCAAGCCCATGTTGAGAATGGAATTTGGATCATTAGGATCAATTGATTCAGCCAATGCAAGAGAGAAGGTGTCGCCGGCAAAAGCCTGAGCTCCAAAGAGAATAACAATGGTCTCTTCGTAAGCTGATGGATCCGCAAATATTACCAATAGTGCTACCCCATCAATATTGTTAGTATTGCATTCTGTAACGGGAAGGCTTGTGATACCAGGAGCGGCAGGGTTCAATGCTGAAGCTACGAGTGATGTGACATCGGCATAATAATTTTTGCTGTATAGCGCATTTGCGATTGATCCATCCCAGTTGATGGGTGTGCCGTTAAGGGAGATACAGCCATCGGAAATGACAGATCCACCATAAACAACAGCCGACATCAGATATGCCTTGTGCACAGTAGCCAAAACACTGGGTTTGTTAACATCCACAGTATAATCATTGTTGGATCCTGCACCATCGGCCGAAAGATAATACTGCCCGGTAACGCTGTACAGCGGCGTGAGACCATTGGCCTCGGGAGCATCCATAGTTTGCACATCAGCATTTTGCTGAATAGTGCCGGGAATTTGATCCTGTGCTATGACAGCACCAAAAAACATCATTAATAATGACAATGAAAGTAAAAATTGCTTTTTCATAAGATTTAAAAAGTTTAATTAATAGATTTTTTTCGTTCTTTATTCTTAATACTTAACTTTCAAAACTACATCTTTGCTATTTGGAATGGTTATATTTGAGATACTTTAACGCCCAAAAGCCTTATCTGTCTGGCTTTACGTCTATTGAAATTTTAACAGTTTTTATTTTGGGGTTGCCCAAATGTTAATTCTTAACCATTTATTAACAGTTATAACTTTCGATTTAAAATATTCCAGACACACCCGGTTACATTTGCAAATTTGAAACGCATAAAAAACGCCTATTTTCGCAATTTAAAATGCAGAAACCAATGGATGCAATAGCAGAAATTACGAAATTGCTGATTGACTTTCGCGATGCGCGCAACTGGCAGCAGTTTCACAACCCGAAGGACCTGGCGCTGGCACTTTCGATAGAAGCCGCCGAACTTAACGAACTTTTTTTGTGGAAAACCCAGGAGGAGCTTTCGCAAATCGACACAGCACGCATCGCCGAAGAGCTTGCCGATGTGCTGGCATACGCTTTTATGCTGGCCGAAAAATACCATTTCGACATTCCCGCCATCATGCGCGACAAAATTGGAAAGAATGCCCTGAAGTATCCCGTAGAAAAATCGCGGAACCTGGCGCTAAAATATACCGAGCTGGGGAAGGAAAAAAGAGATGAAAGGTGAGAGAGGAGAAAGGAGAAAGGAGAAAGGAGAAAGAAGTAAGTAGTATATAGTAGGTAGTAGCAAGCAGAGGGGAGGAAGTGTCAGATCTTGAGTTGGAAATTGGTTGCAAAATCCAATTCTCCACTAGCGGGCACAAACATTACTAAAATACCAAAACGGCTTTTGTTGTTGGATTTTTTATAATTGGAGTTTATTTGTCTTTTTTGTGATTTGAAATTTGTTACTGATATTTCAGCATCTTCACCTTCCCTTTGCTGATGCTGTAGGGCACCTCTAAGATATTCCAGAGGTAAAAATCCATTTTGTGTGCATCGTTGGGTAGCGGAACGATGATATTGCTGAGCAAATGCCCTTCGGCTCCGGTATAAGCAGGACGCATCCAGTCGAGGGCATAATATTCGTAACGCACATTTTCACCAACGGCGTTATCTATCGAAGCCACTATCCAGCTTTTAAATGGCTGGTCGGGAGCGTCAATCTGCAGATCAAAAATAAGCTCCAGGGTTTTACCTGCCAAAGTATCTATTTCGATATTGATCAAACCAAGGTACAGCAAGGTCACAAGCCCGTTTGTAGAAATAGAATCTCTTTGAAGTATCAACTGGCGAGGCAACGGCGCTTTGCGTTTGAGCAGATGAAACCTGCTTTGCGGCCAATAATCCACTGTATCGTAGAGGTCATATTTGTTCATTTTGTACATGGTATCCACAATCTGATAATCGCATAGTGTATCAGGAAAAAGTGAGCCATGAAACTTTCCTAATTTACCTCCGTGCTCAAAATTCAAAAAAGCCCAGCGTAACTCACGCGCTTTATAGCCACCAACCGTTGGTGGTACTTCGCCGGGCGTGTAGCTTTCATAAATTTCATCATAGAACCGTTCGGGAATTTTGTGATTCTCAAACGAATTGTGCGACAGGTTCATCACAAAAAGAAAATGCACTGGAATATAGGCAAGCGGTACCAGGAACAGCGGCACAATACAACGAGGATATTGCTGGAACAATTCGTCCACAAGAAACAGCAGGCTGGCCAGGAAATACAACACAAAATAAAGCCCCGTGCGATCCTCGGGGTAATTAACATCTAACAATAATCGCAGCAGCAACACTGCCACAATGTTTCCTATGAATAAATAGAAAAACAGCAGCCGTTTGTCAAAAAGCCTTTCCCACGAAAATTGTTTCAGAATCATCCAAACTCCACCGGCCAGAATAAAAATCAGATAAAAGGCTATAAGTATTTCAAACAACAGCCACTCAGGATCAACCATTGCGTATAGGATGGTGCGCACAGTAATCTGCCAGATGCCGGTGGTGAGACCATAATACAATTCGCCCATTTCCTGCAGCTTAAACAGGAAAACGGCAAAATATACCGCCGACCCCATTCCGACAATAATTATCAGCAGCCACCGCCGCCAGGTGTGTGACAGGGATGGTTTGGGCAGAGTGACCAATCGCAAGGCCAACAAACCGATAATGATAAGCGACGTGTTGAGCAAAGTGAGATTGGCCGCCACAGCAAGCGCCAGCAACAGCAGCGTGCGCAGATAATCGGCAGCTTTGGCCTGCTCCAGGGCGCGGGTGAGATACCACATTGCTGGCAGCAGCAATCCCATGGATAGACCGTAGCCCCGGGAGAGCGCGAAAAATTCCATGAAATTGTGCAGACAGGTGAGCGTCACCACACCGGTTATCCGAAGCCAGGGTCGGCGTAGTAAACCTGCAAATTTTACTACATAAATAAAATAAAGCGGGAAAGCCAGCAGATTGGCCAGACGCAAGACCATCGGCGACACGCCAAACACCGAGTAGAAAAAATAACTCAGGATGGAATTGAGAATATGGTTATTGGCAGAGAGTTCGTGGGCATAAGGCATAAAAAGTCCCGGCTGGATGTACCGGAAAAAAGTAGCCGTTTCGTCGTGTGTCAACTGCGTGTAGATGGCGCGCAGCCAAAGGTAGCCCCACAAAAAAACAAACAACCCCACATAAAAAATCACCTCGCCAGGGAGCTTTTTTTGCAATGGCAGTTTTGCTGTGTAATTCTCCATCAATACCTTTTTAAAAATTAAACCCTGTCCCCTGTTTCAGATGTGCGCAGGAAGTGGCAAAAATAGTTTTTTGTTGTAATTATTCAGTGCGTGTCCACCAAGGAGGTGCTTTTGATTAAACCCATGGGTCGCAATCCGATTGTAGCCATAAAACTTACCCTGCTCGATTTCTTGTTCTAATTTCTCCACTCCTTGTAAATCCTTACTTTTGCCTCCTGAACTTTTAACCAGCAAAAGTATTGATGAACATTCCTTTAAACTATTTACAACGGCAGTCGCCCTTCAGTCAGTTGATGATACTGGTGGCGCTCATTATAGCCACTACGTTTCTTACCCTTTTTTTGGGCATTCTGCTGGCAATTCCGTTTTTTGGCAGCGACATTTTTGTACTGATAGCAAAAGCCCCCGAAATGAATACGCCGCAGGACATAGCTTTGCTCAAATACCTGCAGGTGGTGAGCCAGGCGGGGATTTTTATCCTACCGGCTTTTGTCTTTGCAGCGCTCATGTCCAACCGGTTGTGGAGCTATCTTCAAATGAACTCTCTGCCGGACGGACGCCAGGTGTTGGCTGTATTTTTTCTTTTATTTGCCATACTTCCGGGCATCAACTGGCTCATGGAAATCAATGCCGCAATGAGCTTGCCGTCGTGGCTGCAGGGCGTCGAATCGTGGATGCGCACCAGTGAGGACGAAGCGGCGCGACTCACCGAAGCCTTTCTTGCTACCACCACACCACGCGGGCTTATCGCAAATTTGTTTGTCGTCGCGCTGATGGCTGCTGTAGGTGAAGAATTGCTTTTTAGAGGAATTTTGCAAAAGCTCTTTACGCGTTGGTTTGGCAATGTGCACCTGGGCGTGCTGGTCACCAGCATATTGTTCAGCATGTTTCATCTGCAATTCTTCGGTTTCCTGCCGCGTCTGCTGCTGGGCATCCTTTTCGGATATATGCTTGTATGGTCCGGATCGCTCTGGCTGCCAATTCTGGCACATTTTATCAATAACGCGTCGGCGGTTTTGGTGTATTACTTTTACAATCGCGGAGCAATTGCCACGCCTGCCGAAGATTTCGGAACCATTCACAACCTGCCACTACTGATGCTTAGCCTGCTGGCCTCGGCCGCGCTGATGTATATTATTTATTACTACCGCAAAAAACCTTTTCATGAAGAATCTTAACCCTACCCATTTTTGTTATCGCTTGGCTTTCGCCAAATATATGTTCGTGTTCCTCGCTCTGCTGATGCTTGCCCTCACGAGCAACGCACAAATTCTAAATGATGAACCTGCTGCTCTTCGCAGCCCCAATGGGTTTCCTCCCGGATGGGAATACAGTCAGGCGTCGCCGAATGTCCATGGCATCATCGTGTTTCTGGAAGCCATCCCGCGCATCAACCAAATCCCATTGCAGCCTGGCGATTACATAGGCGCTTTTTACACCGACGACAACCAGCAACTTCGTTGCGCCGGTGCCGATTATTGGCTGGGCGACGAAAACATCATCTTTTCGGTTTTTGGCAACGACCCTGATACGCCCGAGAAAGATGGCTTCAACTCGGGTGAAACCATGCACTTCAAGGTTTTTTACCAAGCCAACCAAAAAGAATATGATGTGGATTATCTGGCGTGGGATCCTTTTTATACGAGCAACTACAAGTGGTATTCTATGTCTATCTCCGGCATCATCGATCTGCAATGTTATGAGGGTTTTGATGCATTCGCCAGCGCTACTCCCAATCCCTTATGTCTGGGCGATGCCACACAACTGAATGCCAATATTTTTATAAATGGCAGTGGAAACTATTCCTACACCTGGACCAGCGATCCGCCGGGCTTCAGCTCTTCGTTGCCCAATCCGGTGGATACTCCTGAAGCCAATACAAATTATCATTTGGCGGTGTGGGATGGACAAACACTCTCAGAACATACCCTGCCTGTGAAGGTGAACGAAAACCCGGTGACCTGGGCTGGCAACGATCAGAGCATCTGCCAAAATCAATTCGCACAACTTGCAGGTACCGCTGTAAATGCTTCGGCAATGATGTGGAGCACCTCCGGCGATGGTACTTTCGACGCACCCACAGCGCTCACACCAAAATACTTTCCCGGCACTGCCGATATTGCCAACGGACAAGCTATTCTCACCCTTACCGCTCAGCCACTCGTCGCCTGCACTTTTGTAAGCACCGACAATCTGGTGGTGACGATACAACCGTTGCCGGCTATCAGTGCGCCATCCAACAGGGTATTTTGTGAAAATCAAACATTCCTTTTTTCGGCTGCAGCCGAAAGTTACGCTTCCATCAGCTGGATCACTTCCGGTGATGGCACCTTTGCCAATACGCAGGGCGACACAGTGCAATATTTCCCCGGCAACAACGACTTTCTGCTCAAAGCATTTACCGTAACCGCCTGTGCTCAGCCCGTTTCACCTTGCAGTGACGTTGCCTGCACAATGATCCACAGCACCATCCAGGACCCACCGGTGCTCAATGCGCCGCCTTCGCGCAATGGATGCGAATTTGCTCCCATTACCGTCAATAGCGCCTCCAGCAATTACGACCATGTGCTGTGGAGCACGCAAGGCGATGGCACTTTTGAAAATGCTGCCGTGCTCAACACAAAATATTATCCGGGCACCGCTGATGTAGCTGCAAGCGGAACTACACTCACCATAGCGGCTTTTGGCAGCGGCGCTTGCGGCAACTGGCCTGTCACCAAAGATGTAATTATCAATATCCGCCTTCAGCCTATTGCAAATGCCGGCAACGATATTACCCAATGTGCCGGAAATCCGGTGGCCTTGCAGGCCACTGCCAGCAATGCCGCCTCAATTATTTGGAGCACCAGCGGCGACGGCACTTTTAGCAACACCAGTCAAATGGCTACAAATTATTTTCCCGGAGCAGTAGATGCTTCCTCCGGCGGATGTCGGATCCACTTGCTGGCCAATCCCACACAGCCATGCACCCTCGCCGATATCGATACGCTACAACTGGTTTTGATGCCACCCGCTCAGGTTGAAATCGGATACAATAATGCAAGGATTTGCCATGATCAAAATTTCCACCTCGATCTGACCACCGCAGAACATTATGCTTCTTTGCAATGGTCTACGGTGAATGGCGGTGGCACCTTCGATGACCCGTCGCTGCTGCATCCCGTTTATTATCCCAATGCTGCTGTCGATTACCCAAAAGGCTGCATCGTCCTGGGCGTTACTGCACAATCCATCAATCCCTGCACCGTGGCTGCCGCCGATTTTATGACTTTGTGTTTCCAGGCACCGCCAACCGCTTTTGCCGGAACAGACGCAACCATTGCTGTTGGTGAAATTTACACCCCTGATGCCGCCGCTACAAATCATTCTGGGTTGCAATGGCAAACTACCGGCGATGGCACCTTTAATTATGCGCAACTTCTGAGGCCTCAGTATTTTCATGGCGTGCAGGATAAAACCACAGGCCATGTGTCGCTGATATTAACGGCAAGCCCTATGAGCGGATGCCAGATTTCCGCTGTCGACACCGTGCTCATTACATTTACAGGTGGGGGTCAGCTCATAGAACTATATGCGGGAAACAATGCAATGTCGACCTACATTAATACCGAAGGCAAAACTTTTGAAGAGGTGATTGCACCATTGCAGGATAAACTTTTGTTTGCCAAAGTTTTCAATAAAGTTTACTGGCCGAAATATGGGATCAATACCATCGGGAATTACGACATTAGTAGCGGCTATGAGTTGCTGCTCAGCAGCGACACCGAATTGTTGATCGGTGGAGTTAATCTCTCTGCAACCGGTTTCACTTTGCATGCAGGCTGGAATCTGATGCCGGTGCTTTCGCCCTTCTCTATCTCAGGGCAGGCTATTGTCGATCTTTTGGGCGATGCGCTGGTGATAATTGCAACTATTGATGGGGAGCAACGCGTCTTTCCTGCCCAAAACATCAACACGCTTCCACAATTAGAACCAGGAAAAGCCTATATGATAAAGATGAATGAAGAGGCTACTTTTGATTTTCCGATGTGTCCGTAAAAAAGGGATACCAGGGTGACGATGTGATTTTTAATCCCGAAGGGATTGTATATTTATAGAAAGACATCGAGTGGAGGAAAATGCGACCCCTGCGGGGTCGAAGACACAATTGCTGATCACGGTGCTATAAACATTTGAACCCTTCGCTTTCTTTTCAATGCTATTTTTGGATGTTTCGATTCGTCTAGGTTTCATGTTTTTAATCCCGAAGGGATTGTATGTTTATAGAAAAGATTGTTAGCCAAGATGATGCGACCCCGAAGGGGTCGAACACACAATTGCTGATCATTGTGCTATAAACATTCGAACCCTTTGGGTTCAATATCAATCCATTCAAATAAATATTCATTTTTAAACTCGAATTGAAACCGCTTTAATAACTCTATGTATTCCTCCATAAAAAGCGCTAAAACATTGGAACTTTTCGCGTTCTTTTCAATGCTATTTTTGGATGTTTCGGTTCGTTCATGTGTTGGGTTGTTTAATCTTGACGGGATTGTATGTTTATATATCTATTCTGTTTGTTGGAAAGTGCGACTCCTGCGGGGTCAAACACATCTGTGCTGATCATTGAGCTATTAACATTTAAACACCTCGGGTTCATCATCAATCCATTCAAATAAGTATTCGTCTTTAAACTCGATTTGAAACCGCTTTAAAAACTCCACGTATTCTTCCTTGAAGGTTTTCTTTTTGTGATGCTGCTTTTGTTTTGCAATGTAATTTATCACTGCATCCAAATTTGAATGACTATACGAAAATGCCCCATATCCTTCCTGCCATTGAAATTTAAACCTGACAAATCTCTTTTCTTTGATAAACTCATTAGATGATTTCTTTATTTCCCTAACCAAATCGGATAAACAACAGGAGGGCTTCATTCCTATGAAAAAATGTATATGGTCGGGCATCCCATTGATGGCAAGCATTTTTTGTCCTTTATTTTTCACAATACCTGAGATGTATTTGTAAAGCTCTTCCTCCCAACTAACATTAATTAGGCTTTCTCTACCTTTTACAGCAAATACCACTTGTATGTAAATTTGCGAAAATGTTCCGGACATGCTTTATTCGTTTAGTTTAAAAATTGTGATTACATAATTACGTTAGCAAACATAATGCAACCCTCCCAGGGTCGAACACATCTCCATTGATCATTGTACTATAAACATTAGAATCCTTCGCGTTCTTTTCAATGCTATTTTTGGATGTTTCGGTTCGTTCATGTGTTGTGTTGTTTAATCCCGACGGGATTGTATGTTTATATATCTCTTCTGTTTGTTGGAAAGTGCGATTCCTGCGGGGTCAAACACATCTCCGCTATTTATTGTGTTATAAACATTTGAACCCTTCAGGTTCATCATCAATCCATTCAAATAAATATTCCCAATTTTCATAAACCCTACTTCAAAACCAGCCCGCTGCTCATGCGTACTTTCCCATCTGTAACCACCACCTGATAGGCTCCTGCCGGAAGCTGCGAAAGATTTATGGAAGGTTTCACTTCCGTGACTTTAGCACGATACACTTCCACACCGGCTGTATTGGTAATGGTAACGAGGCTGCTCTTGAGATCAAAACCATTTAAATCTAAATGAATGATGTCGGTAGCCGGATTGGGATAAATGCGCAAAGCTTTGTTTATCGAGGCTTCCGGAATACCAATACTGGGATCGAGCGGAAATTCCGTCGTAAACAAACCACGACCATGGGTGGCTGCCAGCACGGTGTTATCTGCCGGGCGGATGGCGAGCATGTCACAGCGCACATTGGCCATTCCATCGGAGTTGGGTTGCCATACCACCGGATCGGCGTTTATGTTATTCGTAGTCCAGATTCCAAGCTCGGTAGCCAGCATCACCTGCGCATCGTTCTCCGGATGATATTCGGCCCAGCGGACGGGCATATCCGGAAGGTTGTATTCCACATCACGCCAGCTCTCGCCGCCATCTTTGCTTTGCCACACCGACGGAACGCCGTAATTGCTGAAGGTTGCCAACAGCTCATCTTCGGTTTGGCCAACCGCAACACACGACAGATAGGCAATTGGCATGTCGTCACCGGTAATTTCGGTGACCTGCGGCACAGGAATCTGCGCATTTTCCACACGGTACAACCGTCCGGTTTGCGAACCCACAAAAAGTACCGTCGTACCGGAGGGCGCATAAGGCGAAACACGGAGGTGCGAGAAATAGCCTTCCTCATTGGTTTGCAGCGGCACCACCTTCCGATTGATATTGTATGGGATACCATCGAAGCGTATTATTTGATTGGCATGGGTGCCGACAAAATCTACCCTGTTTGCATAAAGGATATTGTTTTCGGTGTCGTAGTCAGCCGGATTAATAAATACCCCGCTGTTGTCGTTGTAGCTATTCAGGTAATTCCAGTTGAGATAAAAAGTATAGCTGTTGTAATACACCGAAGTGATGAGCAGTTGCGGGTCATCGTCGAAGAAGCAAAAAGCGCCATCGCCGCCATCAATCATGTTGTTGATGGTGAGGGGCGCGTCCTGATAAAGCAGCGTGCCGTTGTCCTGCAAGCCGCCGCAATAGAGCGTTCCGCCCGGTTGCGGGATGATGTCGCAGGTATAAAATTGCAGCGTGTTATAGTTGTGATTTTTCTCCTGGAATTTGGGATAAGTGCTCAAGGCCGTGTTGGTATAAAAAACGCCGCCGTCGCTGCCACAAATAAGCTCGGAAGGATTTCCTGGATTGAATTCGATGGCGTGTTGGTCGGCATGCACATATTCGTCGCCGCCACCATAGTACATCAGCGCCCAGTCGGTGATATGCTGCCAGGTGCTGCCGCTGTTGTTAGTTTTCCATTGATCGAGGCCACCGGTATAGATCATATCAGGATTGTTGGGTGCCACTTTGATGATGAAGGCGTGCCATGACAAGGTAGCCCATTCGGAGCTGGGAATAGGAATGGTAGTCCAGCTTTCTCCAGCGTCGGTGGATTTGATGATGTAGCGACCGTAGTAGTAATTGAAGTTGTTGGTGTTGTTGAGAAAACCGGCTCCGATGGCAGCATAAATGACGTTGGGATCAGAAGGAGCTGCAGCCATCATTACCCTTCCGGGGATGTAGTAGTTCGGGCTGTTAAGGATTTGTTGTGCGATATCGTCAAAAACCGTCCATGATCCGGCCATGCCAAGATCGGAATGCAGAATTACGGCGCCGCCCTCGATTTCCACATTTTGAACAGTGCCGGCAAATATTCGTCCATCGGCGGTAATCTCCAGATCAGAAACGGTGTAAGGCTGCTGCGTTCCCGGAATATTTGGTAAAACCTGATCCCACGTCATTCCCTGATCAGAGGAGCGAAAAACTCCATCGGAAGGTTCGCTTTGGTGGGTGGTGCCGTGATAAATTCCTGAAGCTACTGCTGCGTAAATGACGCTGGTTCCGTCTTCGTCGCGCACCACAATGTCGTTGATGTATTCAAAAGGCAAGGTGCTTTCTATCAGATTCCAGGTGGTTCCGGCATCCGCAGAACGCCAGATGCCCTGCCCCACTCCCGACGATTCCCGGTAGGTAATCAGTGCCGTCTGCGACTCGCCGGTTCCTACATAAAAAATATCCGGATTGTTGGGATCGCTGGTGATGCAGCTAATGCTGAGGGTACTCCAAAAGTCATCAACCGGTTGCCAAAGGCTATTGTTGTCGGTAATATCATCGCGAAACCAAAGCCCTCCGGTTACGCCACCCGCCCACACTTTTTTGTGCTGCTGGTCGGTAGGATCCCACATGATGGCGCGGGTTCTTCCTCCCATTTCCACAGGCGTTCCCTCCCACAAGAGATGTACGTCGTTTCGGTTTTTGGCAGCAGCGCGGGTATAGCAATAAGCGTCTGTCAGCCTTTCGCGGGGAACCGTCCCGGTAGCAGGGTCAACGGTCATAAAGTAATCCTGCAAAGCGGCCTTGTCGGGATGTGCCGGTTTAGGAATTTCGGCTGTTTGTTCTTCTTTAGCCAGTGGCATTGCTGCCGCTTTGGAGTGCATCAAAGTTGCATATTCATGGCGCTGAAGTGCTTTGCTGTCATCGTTATCATTTAGCAAAATTGTAAAAATGACGCCTGCCGAAAGCACAACTAAAATTAAAATTGCAAAAAACCGAAGTGTAGATTTTCGTAACATGGTGATGATGGATTATTATTAATAAAAAATTACTATTCGCCAAAATTAAAGAAATACGCTGATGGGCAAGATAAAAAGGACAAAAGACAAATCACAAATAAATTTCAAAGATCAAATAATGAAATTCCAAAAAGAAGAATAGGATATTCCATAGCAAAAAAAATGAGCCCTCTTCCCCAACTTTGCCGTTCTGCGGTTCATGGCTACAGTCTGTTGATAGTAATATGTGGTGAAATCTAAACAAACCTATACTTTTGCCGGCAAAATTTAAAGATGTCATCAAACCCACTCAAGCGGCTGGCAAGCCAAACTGCCGTTTACGGACTCAGCAGCATCGTTGGCCGGTTGCTCAATTATCTGCTGGTGCCGCTCTACACGCGCGTGCTGGTAACCGGCGATTACGGCATCTACACCGAGATGTACGCCTGGGTTTCCATTCTCTGGGTAGTTTTGACCTACGGCATGGAAACGACATTTTTCCGCTTTGCGCAAAGCGAAAGTGATTCTCCCAAAGTTTTCAGCACCGCCTTTACCTCGCTCCTGTTTACCTCGTTACTGTTTCTGTTGGTGGCCGGTGGCAATGCCGGATCCATTGCGCGAAGCATGGGTTATGGCGATCATATCGATTACATCGTTTACTTTGCTTTTATCCTATCACTCGACGCGCTGGCGGCCATTCCGTTTGCCCGTTTGCGACAGCAAAACCGACCCATCCGTTTCGCAGTGATCAAGCTCATCAACATCGGACTAAATATTGGTTTCAACCTGTTTTTTATTCTGCTTTGTCCTTATCTTCTCTCACATTATCCTGATACGTCGGTGGCTCGCTTCGTCTTGCTTTTCTTCGATCCTACAGATCTGGTGAGTTACATCTTCATAAGCAATCTTATTTCTACAGTAGTAACGCTGCTGCTGCTTTTGCCTGACGTGCGTTTTCGGTGGTCTGATTTCGATTTTTCGCTGCTCAAACGCATGCTTGTTTACACCTGGCCGCTGCTCATCGTGGCCATTGCAGGGTCTATCAATTTGTCGATTGATAAGATTTTGCTGGCCTGGCTGCTGCCCGGCGATCCGGATTGGGTGATGTCGCAAGTAGGTATTTATGGCGCCTGCTACAAGGTGTCGATTATCATGACGCTGTTTGTGCAAACCTTCAGATATGCCGCCGATCCTTTTTTCTTTGCCGAATCGGCGCACAACGATTCGCTAAAGATTTATGCCGAGGTGCTGAAGATCTTCACCGTGATTGTTTCACTGATATTTTTGGTAACAACCCTCTATCTCGATTTGGTGATTCTCTTTATCGGTGAGCCCTACCGGGCAGGACGTGATGTAATTCCTATTTTGCTGATGGGGAATCTTTTCCTGGGAATTTTTTACAACCTCTCATTTTGGTACAAGCTCACCAATCGCACCATTTACGGCGCTTTGCTATCGATAATCGGCTCCGGGATTACCATCACGCTCAACCTTACCCTGATTCCCTCTTTTGGATATTATGGCTCAGCCTGGGCAGCATTTTTCGCCTATCTCACCATGATGGTACTTTCGTATGTGCTGAGTCGTCGCTCTTTCCCGGTGCCCTACGAAAACAAACGTATTCTGCTTTACTTGCTCTTGCCGGTGGCGATTTATTTGCTAAGCCGTTACCTTCCGCTGGAACCGGGGCTGTTGAAATATTTCATCAATACACTGCTGCTATTCGTATTTGTGGCAACGGTATTTTATTTGGAAAGAAAATCACTTCTGAAGCTGATTCACCAGCGAAAGGGCTGATGGCTTAAGACATGAGGCCAATGAAGCTTTGCACAATTTTTGATAAATTTGCCGCCAGTCAAAAAAACCGATAAACTGATGAAAATTAAAATTGTAAATAAATCGAAACATCCGCTACCTTCCTACCAAACGGTAGCTTCGGCAGGCATGGATCTGCGCGCCAACCTGGTAGAGCCGCTGATGCTCCAACCTTTGCAACGTGAGCTGGTAAACACGGGCCTCTTTATCGAACTCCCCGAGGGTTACGAAGCGCAGATTCGTCCCCGCAGCGGGCTGGCCATCAAAAGCGGTATCTCGCTGGCAAATGCTCCGGGCACCATCGATGCCGATTATCGTGGCGAGATAAAAGTGATTCTTATCAACCTCTCAAACGACGACTTTGTGCTCAACGACGGCGAGCGTATCGCTCAAATGGTGATCAGCAAAGTAGAGAAAGCCGAATGGGTGATTTCAGAAACCCTGAACGAAACGACCCGCGGAGACGGAGGTTTTGGCCATACCGGAAAATAATCAGCCTTCGCTTAGTTGTAGCATTTGCCGAAAAGTGGTGTTAATTATTCCCACTAACACAATGAATTGCACGGGAGGATGTTTATTTTTTCAATAACAGATTTTACTATATGAATTTTAAATCCCTGATCATATCGCTGTCGATCCTGTTTTTTGCCGTGGGCATGGCTCCACCGGCACAAGCTCAGCGCAAAAACAAGCATGACGACAAGCCCAAAGAACTTTCAGAATTTCAGTTGCGTGAGCGCAAGGAGGCTTTTCTGGAAGGCAACAAACAAAAAGTGCTTGACAACTTTGATGCTGCCCAGACTGCTTTTTCCAAAGCCTTGCGCATCGATCCCAACCACGACGCTTCACTCTTCGAAATGGCACAGCTCTATTTTATTCAGGGACGCACAGATGATGCCCTTGCTGCTGCCAACAAGGCTGCCGAACTCGATCCCCAAAATATCTGGTATCAGCTCCTACTCGCCGATCTTTACAAAAATACAGGACAGTTAGACAAGATAAAAGGCGTTTTTGAAAAGCTGGTCGAAATACAACCCGGTCATATCGAATATCGCCAGGACCTGGCGCTGCTATACACTTTGAACGACGATTACCGCGGCGCCATCAACATCTACAATCAGATAGAAGAAATCGTTGGTGTGACCGAAGAAACGGCACTAAAAAAGCGCAACTTGTGGAACAATCTTAAAAAGCCCCAAAAGGGACTGGCTGAGATAGAGCAGCTGGTTGCATTGCATCCACACAACAGCCGCTACCAACAGATTTTGGCCGAGAGCTACATAGAAACGGGCAATCCCGACAAGGCGCTCGCTACTTACCTGAAAGTTGCTATGTTGGATCCCACAGACCCGTACATCAATATTTCGCTATCGGATTTGTACCGGAAGCAGGGCAAGGATGAAAAGGCTTTCGAAGCGCTGCTCATAGGTTTTGAAAATCCTGAACTGGAGGTTGATGCTAAAATTCAAATCCTGCTGACTTACTATTCCATCGATCAGATTTTTAATGAGAAAAAAGAGCAGGCGTTGGAGCTGGCGGAAATACTTGCAAGCACGCATCCCGCCGACCCACGAGTTTTGTCGCTTTACAGCGAAATGTTGTTTCGCACCGGCCAATACGATGAAGCGCTCGCGATTCTGGATCAGGTGTTGCAGGCCGACAGCAGTCGCTATGGCGTGTGGGAACAGAAGATGATTATAGAAAGTCAGCTCAACAAAAACGAGCAACTGGCTGCAACCAGCACGCTGGCATCGGAGTTTTTCCCGATGCAGCCGCTGCCTTATCTGCTCAATGGTTTTGCTAATTACCAGCTAAAAAATTATGATGACGCACGGCGGTCGCTCGAAAGCGGTGCCAGCCTGGTAGTGGATAATGATAATCTGCTGGCGCAATTTTACACTACGCTGGGCGACATTTACAATCAATTGAAAAATCACCAGAAGTCGGATGGCTATTACGACAAGGCGCTGAAAATAGATATGTCGAATGCGCTGGTGCTGAATAATTACAGCTATTTCCTATCGCTTCGCAACGAGCGGCTGCAGGAGGCACGCGCCATGGCTTCCCGCGCCAACGATCTGGAGCCCAACACTCCTTCGTACATGGACACTTACGGATGGGTGCTTTATAAACTGGGCGAAACAAAGGAAGCTGAAAAATGGGTGAAGAAATCGCTCGACGCTACACCAGAACCCGACGCCACAGTTCTGGAACATTACGGGGACATCCTTTACAAATTAGGAAAGAAAGAAGAAGCTTTAAAATATTGGCAACAAGCCAAAGATACCGGACAGGAAGCCTCCGAATGGCTCGACCGGAAAATCAACGAAAAATCGCTCATCGAATAGCAAGTTTTTTTTGACAAAAAAATAGCAGTAAATGATGAAAAGAAACCGGATCATTTTTTCAATAACACTATTGTTGATGATGATGGCTATAGCCGGATGTAAGAGCCATCGCGCCGTTATCAAAGCTCCCATCAAAGAAGAAGGCGCCGATTACCTGATGGCTCGCCTGAATGAAAAAGAATTTATGTTCGATAGCTTCGAGGCCCGCGCCAACATCTCTTTCCGGCAAAACCGAAAATATCTCGACTTCAAAGCACAGATTCGCATCATCAAAGACAGCCTGATATGGATAAGTTTCAACCAGGATCTGGGCATTGAGGTGGCGCGAATCATGATTACTGAGGATTCGGTGAAATTTGTCGACCGGCTGAACAAACAATACCTCCTGACAGATTATAATTTCGTAGACAAATTTCTAAATACCAGTGTCGATTTCGGGATGTTGCAATCGATCATTTTGGGCAATGATTTTGAATATTATGAGATGGCCGAATTTAAGGCCACAATAGATGGAGGCCAATACCGCCTCAACACCGCCGGGCGCAGCAAGCTCAAGAAACACGTACGCAATACCAGCGATGCACAGCGGGTGCTCCTGCAGTCGATTTGGCTGAATCCTGAGAACTTCAAAATTACGCAGGTCAGACTTAAAGAACTCACGCGCGAAAGCAAGAAGCTCGAAGCTACATATTCTGAATTTAAAGAACTTGAAGGCCAGCTGTTTCCTACCAAAATAGATTATTCCATTGATGCCGAACAGCCCATGGAGGTAATCGTTGAATACAGCAAGATGTCGCTGAACAAAGAGATGAGCTTCCCCTTTAAGATACCCTCCAAATACACGCTGGCGCACTAAGTAATGTTTGTCTTTTAACTAACCAGGCGGCTGTGCGTTGGAACTTTCTTTTATCGGAGATAAAATAGATAAACGTATCTTTGGTGCATGTCCGGCTCAAAGATTTTATGGTTTGTTAATGCTTCGTTATGGCTGTTTTGCCAGACATTGTCTGCGCAAAATGCTTCGGCACAAACCTCCGCCACTGAGCTACAACAAAAAAAAGAGCTGCTTGAAAAGTCGATAGAATATGCCGGTGTTTTGATAAACGATACTCGCCTAAAAAAAACTGTCGGGCTGGAAGAGTTGACTTTGCTGCAAAAGAAAATTGATGCCCCTAGCCAGATCGTTGACACCTGGCGCACGCTCCACGATCGACTCTTCGACACCATTGCCAAAAACCTGATGGCCATCGATAGCCTCGACACCCAAATCGACCATCTTAAAAAAGCATACACCACAATGATTCGCCAGGCATATCTGAATCACAACAAGCACCAGCGTGCGCTCTATCTTCTGGCTGCTGATGGGTTTAGTCAGGCCATCAACCGGATGAACTACTATCGCATCTATGCCGCCAAACGCCACAAACAAGCCAACGAAATTGCGCTTACGCAACACCTTTTTATCGAAAAAGCCATACAAACGGAAGATCAGATAAACGATAATACGCAGGTGCTTAAACAGCTCGAAAAAGAGTTTGCTCTGATGGAACAGGAACTAATGGAGAAGAAAACCATGGTAGCACAGTTGCAACGCGGCGAGCAACAACTCATCAGCCGACAGCGTCAAAACCAGAGCGATGCAGCTTCATTGCACCGAAGTATTTTGGAAACATTTGCCACCAGTCCGCAAAATCGTGATTCACAATCAGAGCAACTGCTGCATACACCAACCCCTGCCACCGAGCTGTTGCCTGAATCTTTTTCCTGTCAGCGCGGAAAACTGCCCTGGCCGGTAGCGACCGGATTTATCATTCAACCTTTTGGCGAGCATCAGCATCCTGACCTAAAAAACGTAAGGATAAAAAATGACGGGGTCGATTTTCTCACGCAAAGTAATTCCACTGCCCGCGCCGTATTCGATGGCCAGGTGACGAGGGTGATGCAGGCTACTGCCAAAACTTGGTGTGTGATCGTACGCCACGACGGATTTCTGACGGTCTATGCCAATCTTGAGCGGGTTTTCGTAAGCGCAGGCCAAACTGTAACCACGTTGCAGAATCTGGGTTTAATACACACAGATAAAGAAGTTGCCCACACGCTGCTGCACTTTGAAGTCTGGGAAGGAAAAACGCTGACCGACCCGATGCAGTGGCTTGTCCCTGATCAAAAAATCACCATTTCAGGCATGTAAACAGTGTAGGAATTATCGCACGCCAACATTTCAAATTATAACCTTACGGCTGTGAACATTACACAAAAAATATGTGTTAAGGTATCCTAATCCAAACATCGTCATGAAAAGACTCCGATCGTTGCGCTATGATCTCAAAAATTTCAGATGCCCGTTGCCTGCATTTCGCGTTACAAGAATGCTTCTTACATTAGTTGACCAGCCGCCTGTACAGAGCGCAAAAACTTGACTTTCGGCGCTTTTGATGCTATCTTTGCACCCCTTTTTTTGTTACGATTCTGCTTAATTTAATCTATGAAAATGAAACTATCGCAATTCAGATTTCATCTGCCCGCTGAACTAATTTCCCTGGAACCCGCTCTCAACCGTGACGAATGCCGGCTGATGGTGCTTGATCGCAAAAAACAAACCATCAAACACAAATCCTTTACCGATCTTCTCGACTATTTCGACGAAGGCGATGTGATGGTGTTGAATAATACCAAAGTGTTTCCAGCCCGACTCTATGGTACCAAAGAAAAAACCGGCGCCAAAATAGAAGTGTTCCTGCTTCGGGAACTTAACCAGGAAACACGTCTGTGGGATGTGCTGGTAGATCCGGCGCGAAAAATCCGAATCGGCAACAAGCTTTATTTTGGCGAAGACGAGGCACTGGTAGCCGAGGTAATCGACAACACCACCTCCCGTGGCCGTACACTGCGATTTTTGTACGACGGCCCTTACAGCGAGTTCAAAAAAACTATACAGAAACTTGGCAAAACCCCCTTGCCTAAAACCATACAACGCGAAATAAAACCCGAAGACGAAGAGTGGTACCAAACCATTTTTGCCAAACACGAAGGCGCCGTGGTTGCTCCCACAGCCGGTCTGCATTTTAGCCGTGAGCTGATGAAGCGTCTGGAGCTTAAAGGCATCGGTTTTGCCGAAATTACTTTGCATGCCGGCCTTGGCAACTTCCGCCAAATAGAAGTGGAAGACCTCTCCAAGCATAAAATGGACAGCGAAGAGCTTATCATCGACGAACGTGCTTGTAGCATCGTCAACGAAGCTATCGACAATCGTAAGCGCCTGTGTGCCGTCGGTACCACTTCTATGAAAGCAATCGAGTCGTCGCTCACCATCTCCGGCCACCTGAAACCATTTGAAGGATGGACTAACAAATTCATCTTCCCGCCCTACGAGACAAAACTCGCCGATACCATGATCTCGAATTTCCACCTTCCCATGTCGAGCATGATGATGCTGGTGGCCTCCTTTTCGGGATATGAATTCCTGATGCGTGCATACAAAGAAGCTATCAAGGAAAAATACCAGTTCTTTACCTACGGCGACGCCATGCTTATCATTTAGTCGATAGAAAAAGTAATTTACAAAATACTATTTTTGAAGGGCTGTTTTTACAAAGATAAAGCAGCCTTTTTTTTATGGAACCTTCACATCAAAAATATGCGATCATTGTGGCGGGCGGAAGCGGAGCACGCATGGGCTCTGCCGTTCCAAAGCAGTTTTTGCTGTTGGCAGGCAAGCCTTTGCTAATGCACACTCTCATCCGTTTTAGAGATGCCATTCCTGACCTGCAGCTCATCGTGGTACTGCCTTTCGATCACATCGAAACCTGGCAACGACTCTGTTCGGAGCACCGTTTCATCATCCCACATCAAATAGTAGCAGGCGGCAAAGAGCGTTTTTTATCGGTAAGCAATGGGTTAAAAAAAATTACCACTCCAGGTTGGGTAGCCGTGCATGACGGTGTGCGGCCATTGGTTTCGGCAAAACTGATACAATCAGCTTTTGAAGCAGCGGCCACCTATGGCAGCGCCATCCCGGTGATAACACCCACCGAATCGTTGCGCCACATTACCAGCGGCGGAAGCCATTCTGTAGACCGGGCAGAATATCGACTGGTGCAGACTCCGCAGGTTTTCGATGTGCAACGGCTTACAGAAGCCTACCGGAAGCCTTTCCAGCCCGACTTTACCGATGATGCTACGGTTTGGGAAGCTGCCAACAACAAGCTGCATCTAATCGAAGGAGAACTTAATAATATTAAAATTACACGCCCTTTCGATCTCTTGCTTGCCGAACAATATCTGAAATTATAAATTGCCCTTTGGTAATTGTTATTCGTTAATTGTTAATCGTTCTTTAAATTGTAAATCTTTTCTTTTGGCAACAAACTCAACTTTTTCCTCCAACCAAATTATTTTGGGCATCGATCCGGGCACCGTCATCATGGGCTACGGATTGATAGCCATCGACAACAAGAAAATTTCGCTGTTGACTATGGGCATTCTGCGGCTGAATAAATACGATGGCCATGCCCTGCGTCTAAAAAAGATTTTTGAACGAACACTGTCGCTGGTAGAGGAATACAAACCAGATGCACTGGCCATCGAGGCGCCGTTTTATGGTAAAAATGTACAGAGTATGCTCAAGCTGGGACGCGCGCAGGGAGTGGCTATGGCTGCTGCGCTTTACCGCGACATCCCCATAACTGAATACACGCCACGCGAGATTAAGAAATCCATCACCGGAAACGGCACCGCCAGCAAAGAGCAGGTAGCTGCCATGCTTACCCACCTCACCAATTACGACCTTTCGCCCGAAACCCTCGACGCCACCGATGGCCTGGCTGCAGCGGTTTGTCACCATCTCAAAAGCGGAAATCTGCCTACCGGCAAAAGTTACAACAGTTGGAAAAGCTTTTTAAAAGATAATCCCGAACGGCTTAAATAAAATTTGGGGACAAGAGAAAAGTCCACGAATTCACTCGAATTTAGCAAATGAACACGAATTAAAAAAATAGCGAAAATTCGCATCATTGGTGAAAATTCGTGGACAAGAAAACGATCAAAAATAATTCACGATAATTCGCGGAGAGTTTTTTTGAGAAATATTACTTTTGACGTTATTCATCAAAAACTATCAGCTATGAAAACACAATACTATATTGGATGGTGGAATGTCGAAAATTTGTTCGACACCTTCGATTCGACAAGCCGTCCGGAATGGCTGCAACGCCCACTCAACAGCGAATTGAAAGGCTGGACGCGAACGGTGTTGCAACGAAAAATCTCTAATCTGGTAAAGATTATCAGCCAGATGAACAATGGCAGAGGCCCCGATATATTAGGAGTATGCGAAGTGGAAAACCTGTCGGTGCTGGAGCAGCTTGTTGAGGCGATGCAACCTATTGGCCGCAAGTATAAAATTGAACACCACGACAGCTCCGACCAGCGTGGCATCGACGTGGCGTTCATCTACGACAAGAACCTTTTTGAAGCAAAAGAGCAATTTTCGTATACCGTGCTCAAGCGCTCCTCCACCCGCGATTTGTTTCAGGTCAACTTTGTTACTCCAAAGCAAAACGAGCTGATCCTCATCGGCAATCACTGGCCGGCGCGCTCGGCAGGCGTTTACGAATCGGAGCCTTACCGCATCATCGCTGCCGAAACCCTCAGCTATTGGATGCAACGCATCACCGAGATAAAAGGTAAAGATATTGCGGTGGTTTGCGTGGGCGACTTCAACGATGAGCCACTGAGCCGCTCGATAAACGATTACGCGCTGGGCACCAACAGCATTACCAAAGTAAAATACGCAATTACTCCGCGGCTCTTCAACCTGATGTGGCCCTGCCATGGCGATGGAACCGGTACGTTTTATTTCAACAATTTCCCATACGTCCTCGATCAGTTTTTGGTTTCGAAAGAGCTGGTGCAAACGGGTGGCAAACCACGCATAGCCAAAGATGTGAATGGAAAATTCATGGCTGGAATCGAACACTTTGCTGAGATGGTTACCGGTGGGCGCTATCCCACGCCAAAGCGGTTTGGTCGTCCATCCGAGAAAAGCTCTTACGATCCGGAGGGTTTCAGCGACCACTTCCCGGTGTGGACGGTGGTGGAAGAATAAAGCAAGAGAACACGGATGCTTCGACGTTGCTCAGCACAAGTGATACGGATTTAAAGGATAGTCACAGATAAATTATCAGGAGTTTTTTTAATAAAGAAACCTGTGGGCACCTCCCCATCTTCAAATCTCTACCCTCTACTTCTTCCATTTAATATTACAACCCACGCTGGGTTGCTGTCTGGGCGGTACCGGCTGTCCGCTGAGCATCAGACGGAGCGTGCGGCGCAAATCTTCGCCGGTAACGGGTTTGTCGTTGGAGGGGCGTGAGTCGTCGAACTGGCCGCGGTAAACGCATTTCATATCGGCATCGAAAACGTTGAAATCGGGCGTGCAGGCTGCGTCGTATTTGAGGGCTACCTGCTGGGTTTCGTCGTAAAGATACGGGAAAGGGAATTTATGTTCATGAGCAAATTCTTTCATTTTTTCGGGTGCATCCTGCGGATAACTCTCCACATCGTTGGAGCTGATCATCACAAATGAAATTCCTTTGGGTTGAAACTCGTTGCCCACCTTCACCAGCTCATCGATAATGTGCAGCACATACGGGCAGTGGTTGCAGATAAATACAATAACCGTAGCATTGTGCCCACGCAGATCGGCGAGTGAGCGGTTCGTATCGGTGGTAACATCCGGAAGTTCGAAATCAGGCGCTGTAAAGCCTAAGGGGATTTGGTTGGTTGGTGTTTCGGCCATAATAGTTGTAATATTTTTTAGCAACAACCTACAGGTCTATCTTTTTGTTCATAAAATTCATTTCGTCAGCAGGCAGGAAAAAGATCCATATTACAACCTAAACCCATAGCCGATGTTAATAGCGATAAGTTTTCAGCGTACAGGAATGGAAATTACAAAACTTTGAAACCCTTCAATACCATACAAAACACCAGGTAGTTTCAAATTTAATGAACCTAATGTTTTGGTTATCACAATTAAATTTCTAATTTTGCCGCCCAAATTTTTGGGAGGAAAGAAATGATGGATTATTTAAAAAAATATGTAATCTCTTTCCGCGGGCTCCAGATTGATGTTTATCACTATCATTATGTGATCGACAGAAAGTTCTTTGAATCAATGGAATATGCTGACATTGTCGATGGCAATGTAGAAGTGGATGTAACGCTTGACCGACATGAGCGGATGCTGCTTTTTAACTTCGACATCCGGGGAACTGTTGTAGTTCCCTGCGACCGCTGCCTCGACGATTTCGACCTGCCCATTGCAGGCACCGAAAACTTGATCGTCAAGTTCGGTGAGGATTTCGAAGAGACTTCGGAGGATGTGGTTATCATCCCGGAAACGTCTTCGGAATTTGACATTAGCAGCTATCTTTACGAATACATCGTACTGATGCTACCCATGCAGCATATCCATCCTGACGACGAAAACGGCCGCAGCACCTGCAACAGCGAGATGCTCGAACGTTTGAGACGCAAGGAAACACCCAAAGAGCACGACCCGCGATGGGACGCTTTGAAAAACCTAAACATAGAATAAGTTATTAACGAATTTTTTAAAACAGAGATAAAATGGCACATCCAAAACGGAAAACCTCTAAGACTCGCAGAGACAAACGCAGAACGCATTACAAAACCGATGCTCCCACCCTGGCCACCTGCCCCATCACCGGAGCAATACATTTGTACCACCGAGCCTACTGGGTTGACGGCGACCTCTACTACAAAGGAAAAGTGGTAATGCAGAAAGCGGAAGCAGAATAAGCGAAATATCAAACGCAAACAAATCATCAGATTTTAATTAAAGCATGAAGATTGGCTTGGACGTAATGGGCGGAGACTTCGCACCCGATGCAACCATCGGCGGCGCAATCCTCGCCCGTGAATTATTGGATGCACGCGACGAGATATTGCTGATAGGCCAGACTGCTGTCATCAAAGAATACTTCGCGAAAAACAACATTCCCGCCAATGAGTTTAGGATTGTAAATGCCGAAGAAGTGGTTGGTATGGCTGAAAAGCCGCTAAAAGCGCTTACGCAAAAGCCCGACTCAAGTATCTCTGCTGGGTTTCGCATGCTCAAGTCGCGGCAGATAGAGGGCTTTTGCAGTGCAGGCAACTCCGGCGCAATGGTGATAGGCGCCATGTATAGCGTTGGAACTATTGCCGGCGTAATTCGTCCCACCACCATGGCCCACGTTCCGCAAGAAAATGGCACCGAAAGCATCATCCTCGACATTGGCACCAGCCCCGACACCAAAGCCGACGTGCTCTATCAGTTTGCAATGCTCGGCTCTGTTTATTGTCAGGAGATTCTTAAAATCGATAACCCGCGAGTGGGTCTGCTCAATATTGGTGTGGAAGAAGGGAAAGGAAATTTGTTGTGTCAGTCGGCTTACCAGATGATGAAAGACTCCACAGATTTTAATTTTGCCGGCAACATCGAAAGCCGCGACCTTTTCAAAGACAAAGCCGACGTAATAGTATGCGATGGCTTCACCGGCAACATTGTGCTGAAGCAGGTAGAAGCCATGTACAGGCTGCTGCAAAAGCGCAATCTGGTAGATGATTTTTTCAGCCGTTTCAATTACGAAAACTATGGCGGCAGCCCTGTGCTGGGCATTAATGGCAACGTAGTAATTGGCCACGGCATCTCAAATGCCATCGCCATCAAAAACATGATTATGCTTACTCGCCAAATCTATTGTGGTAAGGTTACTAACAAAATAAGAAGAGCACTGCACGACTTTTCTCGCTAACTTTTTTATCTAATAATCTATACATGAACAAACTAAGAGCTGCAATAACAGGCATCCATGCGTTTGCCCCCGACTATCTCCTCACCAACCAGGAGCTGGCAAAAATGGTGGATACCACCGACGAGTGGATAACCACGCGGACCGGGATAAAAACGCGCCACATTCTTAAAGGCGAAGGTAAAGGAACCTCCGACATGGGCACTGAGGCAGTGAAAGGTCTGCTCAAAAAAACCAACACCAACCCCGACGAAATCGACCTGGTGATCTGCGCCACCGTTACACCCGACATGCAGTTTCCGGCTACAGCCAATATTATTGCCGACAAGGCCGGCATCAAAAACGCCTTTCATTTTGATATAAATGCCGCTTGCTCAGGTCAGATTTACGCCCTCACCACCGCTTCAATGTACATCGAATCGGGAAAATACAAGAAAGTAATTGTGGTAGGTGCCGATAAAATGTCGTCGATAGTGGATTACACCGATCGCGCTACCTGCGTAATCTTTGGCGACGCTGCCGGAGCAATGCTGCTCGAACCCACCACCGAAGATGTGGGCATCATCGATTCCATTCATCAATCCGACGGTTCAGGACGTGTCCATTTGCACCAAAAAGCCGGCGGTTCTGTCAAACCCGCTTCTCACGAAACTGTGGATGCACGCGAGCACTACATTTATCAAGAAGGCCAGGCGGTTTTTAAATTTGCTGTATCGAGGATGGCCGACACGTCAGTGGAGATGATGAAGAAGCACAACATCATGCCGGAAGACCTGGCCTGGCTGGTTCCGCATCAGGCCAACCTGCGCATCATCGAAGCCACCGCCCGTCGCATGGGCATCAACCGTGAACAGGTGATGATCAACATAGAAAGATACGGTAACACTACCTCGGCTACCATCCCGCTTTGCTTGTGGGAGTGGGAAAACCAACTCAAAAAGGGTGACAAAATCATCCTCTCTGCCTTTGGCGGTGGGTTTACCTGGGGCGCCATATACTTGAAATGGGCTTACGACGGGAAGAAAGAATAATATACTTTTTTTAAAATAAAGAAAAGAAGCAACTTCAGCGTTTCGGCGGGAAGTTGCTTTTTTTTTAATAAAAAATCCTGCCATCTCAGGTTGTTAGTAAATTTGCAGCACGTTAAATCCTCATTCAGCTATGACGCAAATTATCGGTTTTGATATTTCTGACAAAAAACATTACCTGCAGGCGCTGGCCATCCGCGAGCAGGTTTTTATACATGAGCAAAAAGTGGAGCGGGTGCTGGAGGTAGAAAATGAGGAGGAGGCTAATTATTATCTGCTGCTGCTCGACCAACTTCCCATTGCCACCGGGCGCTGGCGCAAAACCAGCCGCGGCATCAAGCTCGAACGTTTTGCAGTGTTGCCGCAGTATCGAAACCAGAACTATGGCTCCGTTCTGCTACAACACATCTTGCAGCAGTTGGATTCACGGCCTGAAGAGCTATACCTTCATGCCCAGCTCAAAGCCATTCCATATTATGAGCGTCAGGGATTCCGCAAACAGGGCGATATGTTTATCGAAGCCAACATCCGGCACTATCTGATGGCCAAACTAAAAATAGTGTAACTATGTAAAGAAAGGCACTGCATGCAGGAATAAATGTGACCTAAACATAGCCTAAGCCAAAACCTCGTCTGTTCTCTTTTTAAAAGTCAGGATTTGAGAACTGGGGACTTTGAGCTGAATTAAGAGACATTGTCGACCGCAATTATGGTAGGACAACCAATAACTATTAACTGACTGCCTGCCGCCAGCCTTCTTTCACATCCAATTCTTCATCTTGAAGTACAGCAACATCAAAACTACCAATGTTGCCATCACACCCATCACACCCCAAAAAGCATATGGGTTATCCTGTATTGGCAGCATAACGTTCATGCCGTAGAGCCCGGTAATAAACGAAAGTGGAAGAACAATAGAGGAGATAAGTGTGAGAATTTTCATGATCTGATTGGTGCGGTTGGCTTGAAGAGAATCGAAGGTTTTTGACAGCCCCTCAATAAGTTCGGCGTAATCCTCGGTCATATCCCACAACTTTTGATAATAGTCGAGAATGTTGCCCCAATAGTCTTCCATATTCTCGGCATAGCCTTCGACGGCGCCACTTTCAAACTTATGAAATAAAGGCACCTGTGGCTTAAAGATGGTGTTGAGCAGGATGATATTTTTGCGCGTCACGGAGATGCGCTCGATGGTCTTCTGAGAATTTTTATTAAATAAATCACGGTTGAGAAACTCCACATCGCTTCCGATTTTGCGTATCATCGAAAGCGTTTCGGTCATCAGCCGTTCCAGGATGTGATACAGCAAGGCGTCGCTGGTGCCTATCTGAAATTCCTCTTTGCGCTGGTATTGATCCATAGCTTCGTCAAACAGGTCTTTGACCACCCAATGCGTATTGCCAATGGTAATCACATAATCCTCGCCCCAGAAAATCTTTACCTCTTTGGTTTTCAGAAACCGGTTGATGCGGTCGAACTTCGGGAAATGGAGGATGATAAAATAATAATCATCGTAAATGTCAATTTTTGGTCGTTGGTTGAGTTTGCTGCGGCAGTCGTCGATATCGAGGGGGTGGAAATAGAAATTGTCTTTCAAATATTGCAGGTCTTCCTCTTTAGGGTCGATAATGTGGTACCATTTGATGGTTCCGATTTTAATAGTCTCTATCATTGAGTCCCCCTGTTTTAGGATATCGTTATGTGTTGATGGCTACATTCTGTGAATTTTTTGAGCGGTGAAATTAATAAATTCCACTAAAAAACAATTACACACAATAACATATTCACAGGGATGGCAACCCTGTCGATTTCAAATTCTCAACAAATCTGCTAAACCTACTTTTTGCTTACTTTTACACCCAAAACACAACTGTTATGAAAACAAAGGAAAAACACATCAACATGCTTCGCGAGCAAATCGAGAAGCTCGACCAGAAGCCCTTCGACCTGGAATCCTGGAAAAAGTACACCATCGTGTTGCTGAGCTCTATCTTTGGTGACGAGAGTCAGAAAATAAAGCAGGTTGAAAAGATAGAATACGAATACACCAGCTGGTCGCTGCGCGATACCACCGGGCACTCGTCCTATCTGGAATCGTGCAAAAAACTGGGTCGCGAAATCCTTCAGGTGGCCATTATGGAGCTCGAAGATTTTGGCGATGAGTTGCAGCATCGCACGCGGCAGGGACAAATCGACGTGAATCTCATCATCGATGCGCTTAACGATGAGCTTACAGGCACGCAATACAAAGCGTTGATGAAACTCCTAAAATCAGAACAGCTGCCTGAAGAAAAATCCAGGCAGCTGCACGATGTTTTTAAAACTCTTGGGCCGGAAACTATTGCCGCCATCCTTCAGGGCATTTTGCTCCATCAGGATTTTGCAGAGGCACTGCCCGACTAAAGGCATTATTCCATCTCGTCGATAACACTAAACTCGTGGCAGGTGCACAGCAAGTTGCGGTCGCCCCATGCTTCGTCGATTTTGGTTACCGGAGGCCAGTATTTATCAGCTTTGCTGCATTCGATCGGGAAAGCTGCCTGCTGACGCGAGTAAGGTTTTTCCCAGGTTTCGCCGGTGAGCATACACAGGGTGTGCGGCGCATTTTTAATCACGTTGTCTTCCTTCGAGAATTTGCCCTCTTCTATTTCAGCTATCTCTTTACGGATGCTGATCATAGCTTCGACAAACCGCTTTAATTCACCCAGTGGTTCACTTTCGGTGGGTTCAACCATGAGCGTGCCGTGTACCGGGAAAGCTACCGTCGGAGCATGGAAACCATAATCCATCAGTCGCTTGGCAATTTCGCCTACAGTAACGTTTGCAGATTTGTTAAAGGCATTGCAGTCGAGGATAAACTCGTGTGCCACGCGGTTGTTGCGGCCGGTATAGAGGATTTTATAATGATCGCTCAATGCATCTTTCAGATAATTAGCTGTCAGAATAGCCATCTCAGTAGCCAGCTTCAGGCCGTTGCCACCCAGCAGTTTGATGTAACCATAAGAAATAGGCAAAATGAGCGCGCTGCCATAAGGCGCCGAGGAGATAGCCCGGATGGCCTGCTCTCCACCGGTCTTGATGTATGCATTTGTGGGCAGGAAAGGCGCCAGATGTTTGGCTACGCCGATAGGTCCTACGCCGGGGCCGCCGCCACCGTGAGGGATAGCAAAAGTTTTATGAAGGTTCAGATGACAAACGTCAGCGCCGACAAGGCCGGGATTGGTAAGCCCCACCTGTGCGTTCATGTTGGCACCATCCATATACACCTGGCCACCATTTTTGTGGATGGTATCGATAATGTGGATGATTTCCTGTTCGAACACGCCGTGAGTGGAAGGATAGGTGATCATGAGCGCTGCCAGATTCTCGCGGTGTTTTTCAGCTTTGGCCTTCAAATCGACGAGATCAACATTTCCGTTATCATCCGATTTTACAACCACTACCGTCATGCCTGCCATTACCGAGCTTGCCGGATTGGTGCCATGCGCCGAGGCAGGTATCAAACTGATGTTGCGATGTCCCTGGCCGATGCTCTTCAAATATTCGCGAATCACCATCAACCCGGCGTACTCGCCCGAAGCGCCCGAGTTGGGCTGGAACGACATCGCTGCAAAGCCGGTAATTTCGCAAAGGTCTTTTTCAAGATTTTTTATCAGCTCCTGGAATCCTGCTGCCTGGTCCACCGGAACGAAGGGGTGCAGACTGCCAAACTCCGGCCAGGAGAGCGAGAACATCTCTGCTGCTGCGTTGAGCTTCATGGTACAGGAGCCGAGTGGTATCATGGTACGGTTGAGCGCCAGGTCACGGTTTTCGAGCTTTTTCAAATACCGCATCATCTCTGTTTCTGACTGGTAGGTATTAAAAACTTCGCCCGTCATGAAGTCAGAAGTACGTTGCAGCGATTTGGGAAACTGTAAGTTTTGATCTTGTTTCACAGCTTCAGAATTCTTGCCAGCGGCTTTGGCAAGCACCTTCAGTATTTCATTTACATCTTCCAGGCTGGTAGCCTCGTCGAGGCTGATGCCGATGGCATCCTTTTCATATCTGAAATTGATCTCTGCCGCAAGCGCAGTGGCACGTACTTTATCAACAGAAACTCCATTTGGAAGTGCCAGATAAAGCGTATCGAAATAATATTCGTTTTGCTGCTGATAGCCAAGCTTTTTCAGGCTATCATTTAATGCCGCTGTCAGTTGGTGAACGTCGAGCGCCATAGCTTTGAGACCTGCGGGGCCGTGATAAACGGCAAACATGCCGGCCATGACAGCCAACAGCGCTTGCGCCGTACAAATATTGGAAGTAGCGCGTTCGCGTTTGATATGTTGCTCGCGCGTTTGTAGTGCCATGCGCAGCGCTGCATTGCCGGCAGCGTCCTTGCTGATGCCGATGATACGGCCTGGAATGTTGCGCTTGTATTCTTCTTTGGTTGCAAAAAAGGCGGCGTGTGGTCCGCCATATCCCATGGGCACACCAAATCGCTGGCTGTTGCCTAGCACGATGTCGGCGCCCCACTCGCCCGGAGGGGTGAGCAAAGTCAGGCTCAGCAGGTCGGTAGCCACCGCTACAACTGCACCTACAGCATGCACTTTTTCGGTAAAACTTTTATAATCAACGATGGCTCCCCGCTCGTCGGGATATTGCACCAAAGCGCCAAAATATGTTTCGTCGATGGTGGCTGTTTCGTAATTGCCAACAACCACCTCGATTTCGAGTGGTTCGGAACGTGTTTTCATCACGCTGATGGTTTGTGCATACGTACGTTCCGAAACAAAGAACCGGTTAGCTCCAGCCTTTACAGAAGCCCGTGAACGGCTGTTGAAAGCCATGATCATGGCTTCGGCAGCAGCGGTGCCTTCGTCGAGCAACGAGGCGTTGGCCAACGGCAGTCCGGTAAGGTCGGCAACCATGGTCTGAAAAACCAGCAGAGCTTCCAGACGTCCCTGCGAAATCTCAGCCTGGTATGGTGTGTAAGAAGTGTACCAGCCCGGGTTTTCGAGAACATTGCGTTGAATTACTCCGGGAACGATGGTATTGTAATAGCCCAGCCCGATGTAGGTTTTGAAAATCTTATTCTTTTGCGCCAGCCCACGCAGGTGCTGGATGTATTCGTATTCGTTGATGCCGTCCGGCAAATTCAGCTTCTTCATGCGGATAGCTGCCGGCAGCGTTTCAGCGATTAGTTGTTCAAGATTTTTAACACCTACAACCTGCAGCATCTCGGGCAAGTCGCCATCTTTGGGTCCATTGTGCCTTCTGGCAAAATTGTTAGTCAGCATTTTACAGAAATATTTTTTGTTGATAAATTAATACACAAACCTAAGAAAGGTACAAAAGTAGAATACTTTGCACGAAAAAACGAGGGTTGGACCTTTTTAGATATGCCGCCAACGGGCGTTGTGGGCTTTGCAGGCGCTTTGTGAGATATTGTCAAATTAGCGGTGAGTGCAGTGAGGTTTTTCGACATCAAAACATTCAACTAGGAATTATGCAACATAGACAAAATAACACGAAAAGTTAATTGTGCTAATTCGCTCAATTGACGAAATTTCATGGGCAACATTAATCAATGGATCCATGCAAAATGATGCATCAACCTTTAAATACTTTCGGGATTGAAGGTCAGGCATCAAGCCGCCAGGTTTAACAAATTATAACAGCAAAAGAGTACCTAAAAGAGATATTCGCACCAACAAAATCAAAATCACTCTGTTTTAATAGCTTATCCCAAGTCATTTTTTTAATAAAGTATTCATTCAAACCTATTCATTATGCGAAGAATTTACATCTTTTCAATCATTCTGGTCATTGCAGCTCTAATGGCAGCATCAGGTGACTTAAATGCCGCCACCAGAACAACCGCACAAGCCGGAAATTGGAACGTAACCACCACTTGGGTAGGAGGTAACATACCTACCAGCGCCGACAGTGTTGTAGTGAAACATCTGGTGAATGTAAGCGATGGCGACATTTGCAAACACCTGTACGTGGCTCCCGTCGGCACCATCCAAAACCTGTCATACGGTACGCGAACATTGGTTGTTACCGGAAACCTTTGGGTGGATGGCACGATGACAAAATCCAATTATAGCTTTTATGTAAAATTAGGGGGCAATCTGCATCTTAACGGTGTATGGTCTGACCCGTATTTAAATTTCACCGGAACAACCACACAGTCTGTTTCGGCTACGCCAGGGAAAATCTTCAAAGCCCCGGGGGGTGCTGTTATCTTTCAGGATGACGACCCCACCAGTTCTGTTAAGTTTGCCACTAACCTGACCTTTGACAATATCGAATTTATTGGCAATTCAAATACTGTTGATTTTGCCCCGGGTATTGAGGTAGCCTTTTACACCAAGCCCATGCGAAACGCAAACATCATCGGTCACAGCGCTTCTCTGCTGATGCGCGCCGGCGCCTATTTAGAGGGTTCAAATTTTAGCAACCTCACCCTAAAAGGGCTTTTTAACGTGGGTAATAATAATGTGGCATCCGGCGAATTGATCGTTGCCGATACGTTGCAAAACCTCTCCTACGGAACACGTACCTTAACGGTGGAAGGCAATTTTACTAACAACGGCCTGATCAGGATAACCAATTATAATTTTAATTTTTCTTTTAAAGGAATAGTTACAAATAATGGGAAGTGGGACTGCTCCAATATCTATTTTGACGGAACGACTGATCAACACGTTGCATCGCTGGCTGGAAAATATTTCAATTGCGACGGGTTTGAAGACCGCAATGCCGATTCCAAAATAATCCTGGATAATGATTTGGAAATCCGCAAGGCAGCAGTTAATCTGGGGGCAGCTACTATGAAAGCTAACGGACACAAAATTGCTTTAAGACAAAATGCTTATTTAACAAATGCAACGATAGACAATGCAAAGTTGGGTGGGATATTCATCTGCTACTATAATTGCATCTTTTCTTCCACAACAACAGTTGTAGATACACTGCAGAATCATAGTACTAATGCCTACATGCCCGTTAGTGTGACCGGCAACCTGATCAACAATGGCATTATCAGAAAAAGCAACGGTTATGGCATTACATTAAGTAGTTCAGCGAATTTTACCATCAATGGCCCGGTGGATATTGCATCCCTAACCTTTGCCGGAGCCAGCGACCAAACCCTTTCCGGAAATGCCAATGGAAGCGTCATTAATGTAACCAACGTGAATGACACCGATGCCGCAAGCGCTATTATTTTCAATTCTGACATTACCTTTATCGGGTCAACATGGGCGCTCAATGGAGCAACCATCAGCCTTAACACAGGAAATTTTAAGATGCAGGGTGGAACGCTGGAAGGCGGCCAACTCACATCCAATGGAAAATACATCCACCAGCGCGGAAACGCAAGGTTTATCAACATGCACGTAACGGGCACCCGGCTCAAAGGGATTTGCCAGATTTATGCTGATGCCAACAAATTCACCAACGTAACTGTAGAAGACACATTACAAAATTATAATTACTACTATACTCCCTCTTTATCAGTGGATGGCTTGTTCACCAACAATGGATTAGTGACACGAAGCAATAGCTATGGCCTGAGAATCTATTTGAACAATGATTTTAAAAACAATGGCCCGGTGGATATCCAATATCTAACCTTTGCCGGAGCAACAGACCAAACCCTTTTCAGCACAGCAAAAAGTGGCACCATCACAGTACCTTATGTTAATGATACTGTGGCTGCAAGTGCTGTAATATTTGGCTCAGACTTTACCTTTATCAACTCCGCCTGGAGTCTTGCCGGGGCTGCCATCGATCTTCAGAGTGGAAACTTTACCATGCAAAATGGAGACCTGCAAAATGGCTCCCTCCACTCTACCGATAAATATCTCTACCAAAGTGGAGATGCAAGGCTTACGAATATGCAGATAACAGGCACAAAACTCAAAGGATACTGCCAGATTTACGGTAATGGAAGTCATTTCACCGACGTAACAGTAGAAGATACCCTGAGGAATTATAACACCTACTATAGCCCGACAGTAACTACGTCAGGTGATTTTATTAATAATGGCTACATCACATCATGGGGCAGCTACAGCATCTATTTTGATGTTCAGGATGTGGTAATCAACAACGGCTATTGGCTATCGCAAAAAATAATTTTTAGAGGCGATGACATGCATTTTATCGAATCGCAGAATTCTAATCAATTTAATATTGCAAACATAACAGCCAACGTGGACGCAGGAGATGTCACCATCCTAAGCGATCTTTATCTGCTTAACGCCAATTTGAACCTGGGAGGCAAAACTATTTTTATCCCGACTGATGGAAAAATCGATCTCGAGGGTGGCTCAATCATAAACACACTGGTAGCAGGCGATGAGCCAGCTACTCTGCATTGTTCCAATGATCCATTATTCGAATCATCCACATTTACCAGTGTTATAATCACCGGAGCTGTTAATACCAAGTTTAACACCTTTACAGATTGTGTATTGGAGGGTCTGATGCAAAATTTTAAATACTATGCCAATCCCACCATTAGTTTTAACGGTGATTTTAACAATACCGGAACATTAAAGAATGTACCTTCCTGGGGTTACCAAATTTACAACGATGTGCTGGGTGATGTGCATAATTCGGGAACATGGGAAATTGCCGAAAGCAATTGGAAGGGCCTGCTCGACCAGGATATATACCTGATTGATAACAGCCAGATCAACACCCCGTCGAAGTTTCTGGCAATGAAAGGAACAGGGAGTTACCAGTGGTACAAAGATAATGTTGCAATAAGTGGAGCTACTTTAAATCACCTCGACTTCGCCGCTCTTACCGTGGCAGAGAGAGGTTATTATCATTGTACTACCAACGAAGGAACCTCGCGTACAGTGCGGATTTGTACTCCCGTAGAAATCAACCTGGTTGATGAAGCCTTTTTCTGCCAGGACGAATCTGTGATGATTGAAGCAACGCCTACCTCAGGCGAAGGGCCATACACTTACAGTTGGACTCCCACCGAAGGGCTGAGCGACCCAACCATCAGCAATCCCTTGGCCAACCCTGCCACAGCTACAGTTTATACCTGCATTATTACCGATGCCATTGGCTGCTCTGGCGAAGCCTCTGTTTTGGTTCAGCAATATCCACAGCTTTATGCTAATGCTGGTGCAGATAATGAGATTTGTGCCGGTAGTTCAGCCACACTTGCCGGAAGCGCTTCGGGTGGTGTGTTGGCTTATAGCTATGCATGGTCGCCGGTGAGCGGACTGAGCAACCCAAATATCGCAAATCCTATTGCTACGCCCGCGAATACAACCACCTACACGCTCACAGTCACCGATGGCCATGGCTGCCAGGAAACCGATCAGGTTAAAATTACTGTTAATCCGCTACCCATCGCCTACCAACTCACGTTGGGCGGCCATTTTTGCGCTGGTGTGCAGGCTCCTATTGTAAAAGTTGCAAGCTCTCAGGTTGGTGTAAATTATTCACTACTACGCAACAACCAGTTGACAGGGAATGTATTACCCGGTACCGGTGGTGCGCTCACGTTTACTACCATTCCGCAAGCGGGGACTTATACAGTAAAAGGAATCAAAGCCGCCACCGGTTGCGAAAAAATGATGACCGGATCAGTTACCGTTATAATTGACAATGCGCCGACTATTACTGCTCAGTCGGGTGACGACCATAAACCTGTGGGAGGCTCACATACATTCTCTGTAACCGCCGACGGCACGGCTCCTCTTAACTACAAGTGGTATTTTGAAGGGAGCCTGGTTCAGTCGGGCGCGCAGAGCAGCTATACCAAATCTAATCTTACGCTCAACGATTCCGGTGAATATTGGGTTATTGTAACAAACAATTGTGGCTTCGCGCAAAGTGCAAACATCACGCTCACCGTCTTAGAGACGCAATCCGTTTTGGTTCCCAAAGGCTGGAGCGGCATTTCGACTTATTTGGATATCTGGAACAAACAGGTGAGCGATATTTTCAGCAGCATCAACAACAATCTTATTTTGGTAAATGATTTTGAACACATGTACTGGCCTGGTCAAAATATCAACTCCTATCCAAACGGTGCATGGGATACCTACACCGGTGCACAAATCAAACTGTCGGCTGCGGCCACGGTGGATTTCGTAGGTGTTCCACTCGACGATGCAAGTGTCGATCTCAATGCAGGCTGGACTTATTTGCCAGTGCTGAATTCGTCGTCAGTTGCGACAGATGAATTATTTGCGCAAGCTCAGCCGCAGATAATTATTGCTAAAGATATTGCCGGCACAGGCGTTTACTGGCCAGCTTACGCGATTAACACTTTGAGTACGCTCAACCCCGGACGCGCCTATCTGGTAAAAGTTCCCGGAAACACCAGTGTTGATTTTCATCTTGTCGCCAAATCCGGCGTGATTTCGATCCATCAGAGTCAGCCTGAAAATGCGACGCCATGGAATGATCCTATTTATTCCAACAGTTCTCACACAATTGCTCTTCCGATGGAAGTAATTGCCTCTGTGTTAAGTCCCGGCGATTGGCTTGGCGTTTTCAATGCCGATGGAATTTGTTGCGGAATTGTGGAGTTTGATGGCAACAGCACAGCCATCAGCGCTTTTGGCGACGATGCCACATCCATTGAAACAGATGGATTGCTTGAAAATGATCTAATGTATTTCAAAGTTTACCGCGCAGCAACCGACGATGTGATCGAATTGCAGGTAGGTTTTGATGCTTCCGCAAATGCGTCAGGGTATTTTACAGCAAATGGAATGTCGGTTATTTCAGATTTGAAAGCCGGCGCTACCGGAATTGGCGATTCAGAACAAGATCAGATCAGGGTTTACCCAAATCCAACGAATGGCTTGCTCTACATTGATGGCATTTCGGCTGACAGCAAAATTGAAATCACCAACGCAACCGGTCAGTTGATTTATAAAACAAACGCCCACAGAAGCCAGACCATCAACCTGGGAGGCCAGGCCCGCGGCCTGTACAACATCCGCATCACCAACCAACAGTTTACCACCACCCGCAAAGTGATGGTCGAATAATCTTGCTTAATGTTTTTGATCTTAACCCCCGCATCATTCATTTGGTGCGGGGGTTTTTTTTAGGTAAGAATCCGCGAATGAAGGCGAAATAAATTAGCGACAATTCGCGGATAATTCCTGAAGTTCGCGGACGATTCCTGAAAGTTCGAGGAGTTACCGGCCACAGCAAATCCCGGGCTTCACTCGAAAACCCAGGATTCCTATTCCTTTTAAAAAAGTTCTGGGGACTACCTATTCCTTGTTTTGGTAGACCTGATACACCTTCTTTCCGCCATAGGCAGCACCCAGACTAAGTAGTATGGCAATGCCGCTACCAATGGGGGCACCGCCGCCCGGTGGTTGATTGCTTTGCTTACCATGCTCATCGGGAGGTGGCGGTGGCACCCCTCCCTGAGCCATGGCTGTATGATTCCAGCCGATAAACAATACAAGTATAGGTATGAATTTTATGAGCTTTGCTATATTTTTCATGATTTTTAATTTTATGGTTGATACAAGTTCCATTTAAAGTGCTGTTTTCTATT
>DASRND010000014.1 GCA_035647615.1 Bacteroidales bacterium
ATATAAAGTTCACTGTTTATTATTAATTATTTAAAGTTTTAAAGTTTTAAAGTTTATGAAAAGATTTTTTCTTGCATTTTTCTGTGGTTTGCTTCTATGCGTAATTGCGAAAGCACAAGAACCATCAATTAGCAGTATCACCGGAAGCATGATTCCTGCCGGGGCAATTATTGCCCGCGACATGCAACCGCAAGCTATGGAGTCTTTTGGAGAGATCCCTGCAGAGTTCCGTAGCCAATGGACTTCGCATGGCCCGTATGGTGGCAACATCCGAAGGTTTGCTACTAACGGCACAAACGGGATGAACGTAGTAGTAGCTTGTGCAAACAGTGGCGCCAGTAATGGTGGTGTGTGGTATTCAGAAGATGGCGGTATCAACTGGAATCCTTCCACCATACAAAAGAAGCAAATGTGGGGCTTAGCCGCTCACCCCACGCAAGCGGGTAAATTTTATGCCGGTGGTGAGTATGGTCTCTACGAATCGACCGACGGCGGAGCTAACTGGGACCAGATCGCATTTCCATCCACTTTTCTTCTCGGAGTTGGTTTGCAGACTTCTAATCCCCAGCTTATGGTTGCCGGCCCATCTACCAACCGGGGGCTACGTTATTCGTCTAACGGTGGTACCACCTGGAATAATACCAACGTGACGGGAGGTTTTATGAGAAACTTTACAGTTTCGCCGGCTAACCCCTCAAAAATGTTTGTGACCCTGACGGGCTCCGCAGGCGGACTCTACACTTCAGAGGATGGTGCCACCTGGACATCCATCAACCCGTCAAACTCCGGTGAATGCAGTGGTATCTACGCCGATCCTGACAATGTTGATATAATATTGCTAAGCGCTGAAAATGGGATTTTTAAAACTGTGGACGGTGGTGCTAACTGGTCACATAAGCTATCATTTTCCGGCTACGGCTTTTACGGCTGTAACATTGTGAAATACAACAACGTATTAAGAACCGCATTTTGGTATGATGATATTTACGAAAGCGCTGATAATGGCGACAGCTGGACATTAGTGGCCAACAATATCATGGAAAAATCCTGGCAGGCTCTGGGCGTTTCTGATGCCGGATTCCTTGCGGGCAGCTATGGAACAATTGCCCGGGAAGAGGGGCAGGAACTTATTTTGAGCGTTGAAGGGCTTAACAATGCATACGTGCATTGCGTGGCATACTATGCCGATCGGAATGAGCTTTGGGCTGGCACCGAAGGAAGCGGCATCTGGTGTTCGTATGACATGGGGCTTACCTGGAATCATAAATCTTCAAATATACTGAACTGGTGGGGCTTCTCATTTGCTCCTACCAACGACTATAACCGGCAGCACGGGCGCATGCTTGTAGCTACCAGTGAGGGTGCATTCTACACCGATGATTATGGCGACAGCTGGGAGGAGCTGCACCAAACCCCTGGCAATAATGCCTATAGCGGAGTTATGGTTCACCCCGGGAATTCAGACATTATGTGGGTGGGTAATGATTTTGTGAAATATACCACTGACGGTGGCACTACCTGGAATACTTCGGCAGGACTGCCTTTTGCTTTTTATCCGAGCTTCGATCTTTGCGAAAATAGCAGTGGCGGTATGCGTTTGCTGGTCAACTATGAGCAATTAGCCACCGAAACTTATTACTCGGATGATATGGGCGCCAACTGTACCGCCGCCACCGGATATGCCGGTGCAGAATATTTCACTGATCTCTCCGTACGCCCGGCGGGCGACCTGCCTCAGATGGTTTATCTATCCACAGACAAAGGAGTTTATAAATCTGCCGACGGAGCCGTTTACACGAAATGTCCAAATCTAAACGGGTTGGTTTGGAGTGTACTGGGATCCACAGGTACCGACGTTTATGCAGGTGGCGCCAATGGCGTATTTCACAGCGCCGACGAAGGACAAACCTGGCAGCCTTTCAACACCGGCATTGAATATATAACGGTATGGGATTTGGTTTACGGAAATACCTCTGATGTTATTCTTGCAGGAACTTCTGGCTACAGCGTTTATGCCTATGGCCTTGATAATCCGCTTGCGTTTTCATTACCGTTCAGCGAAAATTTCGAAGGCCAGGAACTCCCCGACGGATGGCAAAACATTAATAATACTCCTTCCGGACACACATGGAGTTTCGACAACCCTGGAAACCGAACAATTACCGGCGCAGGTTTCGACAACAACTTTGCCATTATCGACAGCGATTTCTATGGTTTCGGCTCCAGCCAGGATGCTGATCTTATTACACCTCAAATCGACTGTAGTGATGCCAGTCTGGTATTTTTGACATTCGACCAGTCGTACCATCAATACCTGTTTTCTGAAGGAGCTGTTTCTGTAAGTAGTGATGGGGTAAACTGGACAAGTGTTTACGAAGTAACGTCCAACAATGGTTATCCTGATCCCGCCGTAACAGTTTTCTTAGATATAACGGCAGAAGCCGCTAATAAATCCACCGTTTGGATTAAATGGAACTACACAGGAAGCGGTGATTACTGGTGGGCAATCGACAATGTGCATATCTACGAGTCGGGAGTAGGGCTCAATCCGCAACAAGACTTGAGTGGCAGAATAAACATTTCGCCAAATCCGGCTAATGATCATTTTGCGATTACCAGTGCAAAAGCGGGAAGCATGCGCATCATCAACCAAAGCGGAGTTGTGATGATGGAGATGCCCATCGGCTGCAATGACCAAGCTATCGATATAAGCCGGTTGCCGGCAGGATTGTATTTTGTTTTTATTAAAACTGAAAATGGAATTGATATTAAAAAGCTGGTGAAAGAATAGTTACTCATCATCATTTAAATTAAAAAAGCTGCTTTGATCTAAAAAATCAAAGCAGCTTTTTTTATCTTGCCTCCGACCGCTATCCAAATTTGAAAAGGGGATTCTTCTACGTCAGTTTTAGAGCCTTGTTTTTGGTACGTCGAGACGCCCGGTCAGTCGTTTTTTTAAACAATCTTACTTACAAATATTGGCTTGTCGGATTCTTTGAGGATGTCGTCGGTGGCGCTGCCATAGAAAAAACGGGTAAGTTTTCCTTTGCCCTGTGTGAGCACAGCAACCATGTCGGGGTTGTTTTTCTGAATAAAACTGTGCAGCCCATGCTCCAGGCTGTTATTGTTGACAACATGCAACGCGTGATTGGTAAGATGATACTGCAGTGCCAGCCCGCGCATTTTTTCGATGGCATCGTCGGCATTGGTATTGTCGTCGGTAATCACATGAACCAGATGCATTGTGGCGCCTAAACCGTTGGCAAAGTCGCGGATGCTCTCAAGCCCTCCGTGCTGCTCCTCGCCGACATCGATGGCTACTGCAATTTTACGCACATCGCTTATTTCAGAGTCTTCTTTGACGATGATCATCGGATAATCGGTTTGTGCAATCAAACGCTTGGTTTGGTTACCAAACAGGTATTCAAGAAAACCGCGTTCTTCACGACCTTCGGCAATCATGAGGTCAGTTCCATATTTTTGCATGTAGCTGTTGAGGCTGGTTTTGCTTTCGCCAAAACTGACCTTTGGTATAATGCGCAGCTGTGGAGTAGAATATCTTTGTGCTTCCTCCTGTAGTTTTTTACGATGCGTTTCGAGTATTTCTTTGTCGAGACGTGCGGCCTGAGCTCCCGGAGCCATGTACACTTCGCCGGTAGCCATGTAGGCCTGCGATGGCGTGGCCGTCAAAATGTGCAAAAGGATGATTTCGCCGACATGAAGTTTTGTTGCTAGTTGAATTGCAAACCCCATGACTTTTCCTGACATGGAAGCGCTTTCTGTGGTGACCAAAATTCTTGTTATTGACATTGTACCTGAGATTAAAAATTACTATTATCTTTACCTGCTCTAAAAACATACCATTAAATCGATTTACATGATTAATTTTCAGGCTACTACTAACCAGCGCTTTAGCTTTTTATAATAAAAAATGAATTTTTATCCTCTTGTGGAATATTTTCAACAAATTGTGCATTACACCGGATAAAATAGAGTCTTGTGAAAATCATCTGTTTTAGGAAATTATTAATAAAGAAAACATGAAAGAGACGACACTGGAAGCCTTGCCCAACCCCGTAATAATTTATGATGCGAGCTGGAACGTTCGATGGATGAACAGATCGGCACTGGAGTTTACGGGCTATTCCTCTCTTGACGATCTTTTGGGTGTTCATATCACACGTCTTTTTCTGGAAAGTAGTCAGCCGGAGATCAGCGAGATACAGCAAGTTACCAACGAAACCAAGAGCTTCGATCTGAAGCGTGAGTTGCACCATTTGCACCGCAAAGGTCATGGGGTGAAAATTCTCGCCCGTTTTGGCAAATTTATTTTCCCAAGTCCCAACGGGCAGGAGATGCACATAGAATCAGGGATTCCTTCCGACGAAATATTGGACTGGCACAACGAGCAATACGACCGCTTGCAGAATTACAAAGTCCTGGCTGAAAATGTGCCTGGCAGTGACATGATGCTCGTCGACAATGAGCATAGAATATTATGCAACGTGGGCAGTGAAATCCTGAAACATGGCTGGGCAAGCCCCGTCACCTCCGAAACAACTTTACAGGAATATTTCCCCGCGGAAATCATGCGCGCCCTGGAACCTTTGCTGCAGATAGCTTTTGAATCCACTCCGGTGAGCCGCGAACTTTCGGTAGGTAATAAACAATATTACGTGCGCCTCACCCCGCTGATGGATAACTTTGGCAGAATGACGTGTGTGATTATTTTTCAAAACATCACCGAAACCAAGCTGGTGGAGAAAAAATTGAAACTCTCCAAAAAAGAAGCTGACGAGGCCAACAACGCCAAGAGCAACTTCATCGCAAAGATGTCGCACGAAATACGCACGCCGCTCAATGCGGTAATTGGCTTTACGGAACAACTACGCAAAACGCGCCTCAGCAAAAAACAGTCGGAGTATGTTAGTGTAATCCATAACTCCTCGCAGCATCTGCTCACCATCATCGACGAAATATTGGTGCTGAGTAAAATTGAATCGGGGGAGATACATCTTGAAGAAATTCCTTTTAAAATTAGCAATGTTTTAAAGGCCGTGCATGGTGTGGTGGAGTTGCGTTACAAAGAGAAAAACCTGGAGTATCATGAAAACATCGATCCTGCCCTCGACTCAGTGCTTATTGGCGACGAAGCAAAGTTGCGGCAGATATTGATTAATCTGGTAAACAACGCCATCAAATTTACCAAACGCGGATCGGTAACGGTGGAAGGGTGTATGGTCAGATCGACGCGAAAAATATTGACAGTTCGTTTCAACATCATCGACACCGGAATAGGCATTGCCGAAGAAGATTTCAAAACCATTTTCCATCCCTTCCACCAGGTTGACAATTCGATAGGACGTTCGTATTCGGGCACCGGGCTGGGGCTTACCATCAGCAAGGATCTGATAGAAACCATGGGCGGCAGCCTCACCGCCGGAAGCCGGCTGGGCAAAGGATCGACCTTTTCGTTTGTTTTAAAACTTCAAAAACATGCCGACCCTGATTATAAATTATTAGATACAAAACAGGCTTTTTCGATGTTGCCGCTGCGCCACGTTTCCGTGCTTTTTGTGGACGATGACCCCGTGAACCGGATGCTCGGAAAAGAAATCCTGAAACAGCTAAAGATAAAAACCATATTCGCCTCATCCGGCAAAACAGCCTTGCGCCATTTTAAGCCTGGCAAATTTCACGTGGTGTTGCTCGACATCAACATGCCCGGCCTCAACGGCATTGAGGTGGCCAAAGCCATGCGCACTGAAGAAGCCGGTGCGCCTGAGCAGCGCAAATCGCGGATCATTGCCATGACGGCCAATGTGCTGAGAAGACACACCGAACAATATCTCGCCGCCGGCATGGATGATGTAATCCTGAAACCTTTTAAAGAGGAGTACATTTACGAAAAAATCGTTTTGCACACCTCCGATGTCCCCATTATCGAAACGGAAATTAAAACAACAATTAGCAAAACATCAAAAAAAACCGATTCCTCCTCTACCCCATTCGATCTCACCGAGCTTATTCATATAACAAAAGGCGACAAAGAATTTTTGCTGCTGATGCTCGATACTTTTATTAAAAATACAAGCGAACTGCTTGAAAGTATCCGGCAAAACCTCGTGGAAGACGACTACCAGCAAATCGCTGAAGCAGCACACAGGCTGCTACCATCGGCACAACAACTGGGACTTACCAAAGTAACTCCTCTGCTTTTGAAAATAGAAAATCGCTATCTGCGACAAGAAAAGTATCGCCGCGATGCTGCATTGGTAAAACGATCTATTCGCGAAATAAAATTGGGATTGAAACAAATCATAGAAGCTGAGGCAAAAATCCGCGACAACAATTTTTAAGAATTTTATCAGAAAATCTTATTGTATTTTTGACGCACTAACGCAAGGAGCCAAATGAAAAAAAGTATACTCATCATCGATGACGATCATTTCATCATCAACTTGCTTGAGAATTATCTCAAACGCGAGGGTTACAAAATTTTTACGCTGGGGAAAGGGAAGCCTGCGCTTCAGTTGATGCGTGAAGAAACCATCGATCTGGTGCTATGCGACATCCGCCTGCCCGACATCAACGGCGCCGAGTTGCTTACGCAGATAAAACATGCCAGCCCCAACATTCCTGTCATCATGATGACGGCCTATGCCGAAATCCGTACTGCTGTCGAAACCATCAAATCGGGCGCCTACGACTACGTTACCAAACCCATCTATCCCGAAGAGATCAGCACGATTATCAAGAAAGCTTTGCGCAAAAAATTAGCGCTCGAAACAGCTACCGATCAGGATTTTATTACCGGCAAGAGCACACTGATGCTCGAACTTATCGACCAGAGCAAGCTGGTAGCGCCCACCGACATGTCGGTGCTTATTCAGGGGGAGACCGGTTCGGGTAAAGAATACGTGGCCAGACTTATCCACAACAACAGCCTCCGCAAAGGCAAAAATTTTGTGGCCATCGACTGTGGTGCCATCCCCAAGGAATTGGCAGCCAGCGAACTCTTCGGCCACATCAGAGGCGCTTTTACCGGTGCTGTGAACAATAAGACGGGGTATTTTGAGCAAGCCAACGGAGGCTCCATTTTCCTCGACGAAATAGGTAACCTCTCTTACGAAACACAGGTCAAACTGCTGCGCGCCATCCAGCATAAAGTGATCACCCGCGTCGGCGACACCAAGATTATCCCCATCGATGTGCGCATTATCTCAGCTACCAATCGCAATCTGATGGATGCTGTAGCCGAAGGACAATTTCGCGAAGACCTGTACCATCGCATCAACGAGTTTAAAGTAGAGCTGCCTCCTTTACGTAAGCGTGGCGACGACATCCTTATCTTCACAGGCCATTTTCTGGAAGAAGCCAACCGCGACCTCAAAAAGGAGGTGAAAGGACTAAATGACGATGTAACCCAAATTTTTAAAAATTACGCCTGGTTTGGCAACCTTCGCGAATTGCGCAACGTGGTGAGACGCAGCGTGCTCATAGCCCGGGAAGAATATGTAACACGCGAGTGCTTGCCCGGCGAGCTAATGGATCAGCATAAACCCACCTCAGTCAGCGAAGCCATCAGTGGCGATACCTTCGACCTGAAAGACGCTACCCAGGAAGCTGAGAAAATCGTGGTAGAACGTGCTCTGCGCGAAGCCAACTACAACAAATCGCTGGCAGCTAAAATCCTGAAAATCGATCGAAAGACACTTTACAACAAGATCAACCAGCTTGGAATTGATACCTAAAGTGAGGCAAATCACAAATAACAAAGCACTGATTACGAATCCTCTTTACGGTTCAAAATTTTTTGTTTCGGCTCTGATTTAAAATTTCGTCATCGCTTTCATTTGCACCTTTTGGGGATTTTACTTTGGGGTAGTTTCAGCACAGCGCCCTGATTATTCCACATCCATTCATTTCTCATTTTATCCTACATCCTTCATTACCTGTTATTTAAACCTTCTTAAAATGGTTTGGCCGGGTTTTTGATTTTTGTGTTTCAGGATTTTAAAATCCTCTTTTTTTAACAAAATCATTTTTTATTAAAATAAATAATCCATTTTTAAAAACTAAAAAAACATGAAAATCTTCGACGAACTGGTCAAGGACCACAAAACCCAACGCACACTCGCTGACCAACTTCTGGAAACCCATGGGGAAAGCCCCGAGCGTAAGAAACTCTACAAAGAACTTAAAAAAGAGCTGAAAATTCACGAACAAAGCGAAGAACGGTATTTCTACATTCCGCTGATGGAGGTGGATAAATCGCAGGAGCAGGCACGGCATAGCGTGGCTGAACATCATGAGATAGACGAGCTTGTCGAAAAAATCGACGAAACCGAGATGAGTTCTTCGGCCTGGCTCGCGCATTTCAAAGAGCTGCACGAGCTGGTAAATCATCACCTCGACGAAGAGGAGGAGGAAGTATTTCCACTTGCTAAAAAAGTTCTCAACGACAAGGAAATTGAGAGCCTGGGGCGCGAATACCGTAAGATGATGGAAGAGAAGAAATAATCGTAATGCGGTGCCAACGGCTGGCCATTACATCATGGCAACAACCCCACGAACCTGTTACTTTCTACCCCATTAAAAGATGCAAGGATTGATTTACGTACACGATTCGAACCCCGGCTATGGCCGACGACGCCATGGCCGGGGGTTTGTTTATCTCGACTCGCGTGGCAATTTGTTGCGAGACAAAGAGAAAATCGAGCGTATCAAAGCGCTAAAAATTCCGCCAGCCTGGCTGGAGGTGTGGATATGCCGTCAGCCAAACGGATATTTACAAGCCACCGGCAAAGACGGACGCAATCGCAAGCAGTACATTTATCACCCCGAATGGACAGACTTTAGCCAGCAGGAAAAATTCAACGCTTTGCGCAATTTTGGTCGCGCCTTGCCGCTGCTACGCGAAACTACGGCTACCCATCTGCGCAAAAAAGGATGGCCTTATGAAAAAGTGCTTGCCCTGGTGGTGACCTTTATGGATAAGAAATTTCTACGTGTGGGTAATTTAAGGTATCGCAACAGCAACGACACCTATGGTATTACCACCCTGCGCCGCAAACATCTGAAAGAGCAAGACGGCAAGCTCATGCTCGAATACAAAGCAAAAAGTGGTAAGATGCGCCGTATCAGCATCGAAAACCGGCAACTGATACGCCTCATCAAACAAAGCTCCGAGCTACCCGGCTACGAGTTGTTCAGGTACATCGACGACGACGGCACAAGCTGCACCATCGACTCGACCGATGTAAACGAATATCTGCGACAAATTACCGGCGAAACATTTACCAGCAAGAGTTTTCGCACATGGGGCGGCACTACAATAGCTTTGCAGCAATGGCATTTTGCAAACGAGGAAAAAGCCGAAAACCCACGGAAAAATTTCAAATCAACCATCGTAAAAAAGGTGGCCGAAGAGCTGGGAAATACCAAAGCTGTTGCTGAAAAGTACTACATCCACCCTGCAATTTTGCAGGTCATCAGCGACGAAAAATTTGCTCCCGAACAAATTAGCATGAAAAATTTTACAGAAACAGAGATGAAATACCTCGACACCCACGAGATGGAAGTGCTGAGCCTGCTTGAGGAAGTTTCCAACGAATCTAATACTTAAAACAAAATAACTATGAGACCCGTATGGACAGGAGGAATAAGATTTGGATTGGTTTTTATCCCGGTGAAACTTTACACCGGCGCCAGCACGCACAACATCGACCTCGACATGGTGCGCAAAGGTGATGCGTGTCCGATAAAATATACGCGTGTGTGCAAAAACGATGGCAAAGAGGTGCCGTGGGCCGACATCGTGAAAGGCTACAAAGAAGACGATTATTACATCCTCCTCGAGGACGAGGACTTCGATAAGATTTATCAGGAGCGTTCCGACAGCATCGACATCACCGATTTTGTTAAGATAGACCAGATAAGTCCGCGCTATTTTGAAAAACCTTACCTGATCGAACCCGGCAAAGGCGCCGCCACCACCTATAATCTTTTGCGCGAAGCCATATTAAAATCGAAGATGGGCGGGCTGGCCAAGTTTGTGATGCGCAACCGCGAGCATCTGGCGCTCCTGATGGCCGACGAAGAGGTTATTTTTTTGATACAAATGCGCTTTGATGCCGACATGCGTCGGCCCAAAGACCTGAAGCTTCCCGCCAGGAAAAATCCGGCCAAGAAAGAACTCGAGATGGCCATGAAGCTTATCGACCAAATGAAAACGGATTTCGACCCAAAGAAATACAAAGACTCCTATCAGCAAAAGCTCAAAAAAATTATCAAAGCCAAAGCCGAGCATAAAGAATACAAACCCGCTGCCGCCAAACACGAAACAACTGCCGTGAAGGATTTGATGAGCCAACTCAAAGAAAGTTTAAAGCTAAACAGTTGATGTGGCAGCTTTAGAAAAATATAAAAGTAAGCGGCATTTCGATAAAACGCCGGAGCCTTCGGGTGATGGAGCTGCCGGCGACGAGCGCCGATTTGTGGTACAAAAGCACGATGCAAGCCATCTGCATTACGACTTCCGGCTGCAGGTGGGCGATAAGCTGGTGAGTTGGGCGGTGCCAAAAGGTATTTCAGCTAATCCCGCCGATAAACATTTAGCCGTAAAAGTAGAAGATCATCCGGTGGATTATCAGCATTTCGAAGGCGTTATTCCTAAGGGAAATTATGGCGCCGGAACGGTGTTGCTGTGGGATGCCGGCACCTATTGCCCCGAAGATAGTGTAGAAAATACCGTGGAAGCCATTGATGAAAAAATTAAGAAAGGATCCTTAAAATTTTCTTTGGATGGTCAGAAGCTCAAAGGATTTTATTCGCTCTACCGCATCGACGACAAAGTCAAACAGGAGCAGTGGATTATCGCTAAGAGCAAAGATAAATACGCATCTGAGAGTCGTCGCTTCAGCCAACGCTCCGTGGCCAGCGGCCTCACATTGGATGAAATAAGCAGTGGCCTCAGGAAGTCGGAACCGGTATCATTAGATGAAATTCCGGAAGCCACGAGCGCACCCATGCCACAATACGATCCGATGCTTGCCACCCTGGCCGATGCTCCTTTTGACGATCCGGATTGGATTTTTGAGATAAAATGGGATGGCTACCGCATCATTGCTTCACGCAAAGGAGAAGATAGGAAAATGCTTTCGCGAAATGGAAATGCCTACGATGAAAAGTTTGGGGTCATCCACGATGAATTGCAGAAGATCGATCACGATTTTGTGATGGATGGCGAAGTAGTGGTGCTCGACAACGAAGGCAAATCCGATTTCCAAACCCTTCAGCACTCCGATGACAAAGCAATGGGGCGACTTTATTATTACGTTTTCGACCTGCTCTGGCTCGATGGCTACTCGTTGTTGGAGGTGCCACTATTGCAACGAAAAAAACTGCTGCAGCAAATGCTCTCCGACAACCTGCAGCGCATCCGCTACTGTGACCATTTCCCCGAAAGGGGCAAACTGTTTTTTGATCAAATGAAGCAGTTGCAGCTCGAAGGCATGATTGCCAAGCGAGCCAATAGTAAATATTATCCAGGCAAACGCTCCGATGTATGGCTAAAGGTGAAAACCGCTAAACACCAGGAAGCGTTGATTATTGGTTACACGGCGCCCAAGGGATCGCGCACTGCTTTTGGCGCACTGCTGCTGGCCATAAATGATAAAGGAAAACTGCGCTATGCCGGCAAGGTAGGAACTGGGTTTGACGACGCAACTTTGCAGGATATTTATGAAAAATTGCAGCCTTTGAAAACCAAAGAGCCGCCGGTTAGCGTCCCTTCCAAAGAGAAAGCAGCGCACTGGGTAAAGCCCGAATTCGTTGCAGAGGTTCAGTTTACCGGATGGACACGCGACGGCGCCATGCGGCATCCCACCTTCCGCGGACTGCGCCCCGACAAAAAAGACCGGAATGTAAAGACGCACGGCCGTGCGTCTCTTTCCCCGCGCGAACGTGCGACATATCTAAAGACGCACTTCACTAAATACAAAGAACTCTCCAACCCCGATAAAGTCTTCTGGCCTGACGGAAATATTCTGAAAAAGGATGTTTATGAATATTATGATCAAATGGCCGAGACACTGCTGCCTTATCTGATCGACCGCCCGCAGTCGCTGCTGCGCTCCCCCCACGGGGTGGCAGGCGAATCGTTTTTTCAGAAAGATGTAAAAGGCCAGGTGCCCGAATGGATAGAAACTGTTGAGGTGGAAAGCTCATCGGGCAGCATCGAATATTTACTTTGTCAGAATAAAGCCACGCTGCTTTTTATGGCGAATTGGGGCAGCGTGGAGCTAAATCCGTGGAATGCTTCGGTGCCTGATGTGAATCGCCCTGATTATGTGGTTTTTGATCTAGATCCGGTAGAAATTAGCTTTGAAGAAGTAGTGCGGGTGGCGCTGGGGTTTCATAAGCTTTTCGAAGAGTTGAAGCTGCCGTTTTATTGCAAAACCTCCGGCTCGCGCGGGCTGCATATTTTTTTGCCGGTGCTGCCCCAATATACCCACGAACAAGGACAACAGTTTGCGCGACTGCTCGAAACCATTATCCACGATCGCTTTCGCAAGATTACCAGTTTTGAAAGAAGCCCCGCCAAGCGTAAAGGTAAAATATATCTGGATTACCTGCAAAATGGTCGCGGCAAAACAATGGCATCGGTTTACAGCCTGCGCCTCAAACCCGGCGCAACGGTTTCCGCACCTGTATCAGCCGAAGAATTAAAGGAAGGGGTAGACTTTTCAAAATACAACATTCGCACCATGCAAAAGCGGTTGAGCAATGTGGGAGATTTATGGAAAGATATGTTCAGCAACCGTGTGGATATTGCTGAAACGCTGAAAAAGTTGTAGGGAGCTTCTTTCTTTTTGCGTTTCGAAATACTCCGGACGCTCAAAAGTCGGAGGGGAACCAATCGCGAGAAAAAAAAGGCTCTATCCGAAACATTAATTTCAGGATAAAGCCAATTCTTTTTTTATAAAAAATCCCGGATTTAAACATCCAGCATTTCATCCACACCAACATCAACGTAGGGTCGCACGGCAGTTTTTACGATGCTGATAACGGCGCCGGTGGCCAACGTCCACAGAAACGCCTTACCCCAGCTCACGCCGGATTCGTTGGCGTTTTTCGGCACCTCTTTTCCTCTTATGGATTTATAAGTGCAATCGATAGCTTTCTGCACCATGAATCCACTGAGCATAATGGCTCCGGTGGCAAGTGCTTCCTTGAGGATTTCTTTGTTTTTTGCTTTCATACGATAACTGGATTTTGATATAAATAATCAGTGGCTAAAGCACGATTAGTGCATGGATAAGTCCGGGGATGTAACCCAACATGGTGAGTAAAAGGTTTAGCAAAAATTTACCACCGATGCCAAATTCAAGAGCCACCGCAAGAGGCGGCATAAGAAATGCGAGTATAACTTTTAGTATGGATGACATAGTTTTTTATTTTTCAATAAATAATAGTTCCCGCCTGTTGCGGACTCTTTTTCTGTTCTAAAATCTTTTCGTCTTGCTACTGCTCTTTTTCTATTTCGAACGAAATTTTTGCGTTCACGGCATACGATACAATTTTGTCATTCGAAACATCAGCTTTCATATTTTTGATGTAAACCGACTTAATGTTTTTGAGGGTTTTGGCAGCTTCGCTAACTGCGTTTTGAGTAGCTTCGGTAAAGCCACGGTCGGAGGTTCCAATAACTTCGATAATCTTAATCATAATAGATTCCTTTCTTTATTAATAAAAAACTTGATTTGTAATTCATGCAGCAAAACCATGCCATTGTGTAATGAATGATTGTAAAGTTTTTGTGCCACGCAAGCCACGCCCTTTGCTATTTAGCGAAAGCGAAAGGGTTTTAATCCTATCCGGCTAAATATTTATTTCTTGTTTGCTTAATCGATTCAACACCTTTGTAGAATATGTTCCTCAAAAGCAGCACCGGTTTTGAAGCTACGCTAAGCAGTGAGCACCTGGCTTATAAAAAGAAAAAGAGAATCGCTGCCGGGCGATTCTCTTTTTTAATAATCTTTGATAGGTTGCTATTGCAAAACACTACTTTTTGTCGGCAAGCATATACTCCGCCGTGCGCAGCATCTGGTTGCTGTAGCCCCATTCGTTGTCGTACCAGCTCATAATTTTTATCAGGTCGCCGTCGATGGACATGGTCATGTCGAGATCTACGATAGAGGCGCGTGGATCCATTACAATGTCCGACGAAACCAGTGGCTCATCGGTTACGCCCAGGATGCCGCGGTAACGATCTGTTTGGGCTTCTTTTCTGAAAATCTCATTCACTTCTTCTTTATTGGCTTTTTTGCGCGTCACAAAGTTGATGTCGCTGATAGAGCCAACGGGAATGGGTGCGCGAATGGCCGATCCTTCAAACTTGCCGGCCAGTTGTGTGAGCACGCGGGTAGTGGCTTTGGTGGCACCGGTGGTAGTGGGTACAAAGTTCATTGCAGCAGCACGCCCGCGGCGCAGCTTCTTGTTGGGCGAATCTACGAGTGCCTGTGTAGCAGTGTAAGCGTGGATGGTGGTCATGGTGGCTTTGGCAACGCCCAGATGACGGTCCATAATTTCGCTCACGGGCGCTATGCAGTTGGTGGTGCAACTGGCGCACGAAACAATGCGGTCGTCTTTGGCAGGTTTATTCACGCCAAAAACTATGGTGGGCACTTCTTCGTCTTTGGCTGGTGCCGATAAGATCACGCGCTTTGCCCCTGCATTAAGATGTTTCTGCAGCGTGTGCATGGTATTAAAAACGCCGGTACATTCAAATACCAGGTCGATCTGATGTTCTTTCCAGGGTAACAGCGCCGGATCTTTTTCGCTGGTAAGTAGTACTTTGTGCGGACCAATCATCAGATAACCTTCGTGCACCGAAACCTTGTGTTCGCAGCGTCCGTAAACGGTGTCGTACTGCAGCAGGTAAGCCAGCGTTTTGGCGTCGATCAGATCGTTGGCGGCAACTATTTCCATTTGTGGGTGGTGTACCAGCAGCTTCAGCACTGCACGGCCTATTCTTCCTAATCCATTGATTGCGATTTTGTAACTCATAATAATTTTAGTTTTTAATAAATAATTCATTTTTAAAAGTGTCCTATTTGCGAAAGCAGTGGCAACACTTTTTGTGAATAGCTGTTTGCTAGCCATAAAACTATGCCAAGCATAATCAGATTAAGGCCGGGGGGTTTAAAAGCAACCTATTACCATCATAGTGCTACACTTATGAAAGTGAACGGACAATTATCTTTAATAACAAAAGATGCTGAAATCGCTTTCAAAATCAACAATACGTGGAGCTATTTCTACATTGGCGCCGGTTTTATCTAAAATCAAAGGCGGGGGCTGTGGCCGAAATTGATGGATTTTTAGAAAGAGTTGGTGGACTAAAAAAGCAAAAAACAAGAATCACTAACCCCGCGACTTCAGACCGGAGCCAGCGCACGTCATTTTGTCCCGGCAACTATTGGATTTGGTTACATTTGCGCGTTTTAAAAACTACGTTTTGTGACTATTATCGAAGTTGTTTTACTCATCGTCGCGGGGCTGATGGTTGGATTTATCAACACGCTGGCCGGCGGGGGCAGCATCATTTCACTCTCGGTGCTGATGATGCTGGGCTTGCCCGCCCCCCTTGCCAACGGCACCAACCGCATAGCTATCGCAATCCAATCCATGACGGCAGTTACCAGCTTTTCCGTGCAAAAAGTGATGGTTTTCCGAAAAGGACTTTTCCTTGCAATTCCTACTGTGGTAGGGTCAGTTTTGGGTGCTTACATCGCTGTGGATATCAACGAAGAAATTTTCGAGTACGCCGTGGCGGTCATCATGCTGGTGATGTTGTTCTTTATACTTTACAAGCCGCAGCACTGGCTCAAAGAGCAAACGCACCTCATCAGTCGCAAGCTCTCGGCAGGCCAGATCATCCTATTTTTTCTTATCGGAATCTATGGGGGTTTCATTCATGTGGGCGTAGGATATTTCCTGCTGGCTGCCATTGTGCTGAGTGCCGGTTATGAGCTGGTGAAAGCCAATGCCATAAAAGTGCTCATCATTATGTTGTACACCCCTTTTGCGCTGGTTGTTTTTATCCTCAACGACCAGGTGAACTGGCAATATGGACTGGTAATGACCATTGGCAACGTCGCCGGCGCATACATCGCTACGCACATGGCCGTGAAGCAGGGCGCCAGCTTTGTGCGCTGGGTTATCGTGGTGGTAATACTCCTCACCTCGGCGCACCTTTTTGGTATCATCGACATCAAGGCATTTATCGAATCCATTAGAACGTAGAGGCATCCAAAATGGGCG